>ONXT01000220.1 GCA_900321845.1 uncultured Bacteroidales bacterium
AAAGATAAGGTCTTTCTCGTAAGGGAATTGGGCGGCGGAGCAGAAAACTTCGCCGCTATTTTTTTTCTTAAAAACGCTTCCTCCTTCTAAAATGCTCGAAAAAACTCGTATATTTGCGGCCAAATTTGTAATCTATGAGTTGGACAGTAATCGTACTTTTAATTGCATTCGGCTTTTTGGCCTTGATTCTTGAATTGCTCATTGTTCCCGGCGGCGTGGTCGGCATTGTCGGCTTGTTGGCGATGATTGCGGGTGTAATTGGCGCTTATTCATCACACGGAGCGATGGCCGGCACTATAACGCTCATGGTAACACTGGCTTTGGCCACTGTTCAGATTGTGTTGATTCTGCGGAGCCGCACTTGGAAGAAATGCGAGTTGGAAGCGGAAATCGACGTGAAGATGAACGATTTCGACCCGAAGAAAATCCACGTTGGCGCGGTTGGAATCACAACCGGACGCCTGGCTCCGTCGGGCAAGGCTGTCTTCGACGGCGAGACGATTGAGGTGGTTTCCCCTCAGAATTTTATCGACCAGGATCGGGAGGTGGTCATCACCGAAATTGAAGGAAGAAAAATTTTCGTTAAATTAAATAATTAATTCTATGAATTTCAATTTGTTACAAATTTTATTGCTTGACATTTCCGAGCCGGGCACGATTGCACTGGTTATTGGTTGTGTTGTTTTATTCATCCTGTTCTTATGGATGGTTCCCGTTGGACTTTGGTTTACAGCCCTTGTTTCTGGCGTTCATGTGTCTTTGGTTCAGCTCATCCTGATGCGTTGGCGTAAAGTTCCGCCCGGAGTGATTGTCAATGCGATGATTACCGGCACGAAAGCGGGAATCCCGCTCAACCGCGATGAATTGGAGGCACACTACCTCGCCGGTGGTCATGTGAAGCCGGTTGTGAATGCTCTCGTTTCCGCAGGCAAGGCCAATATCCCATTGGATTTCAAAGCCGCCGCCGCCATCGATTTGGCAGGCCGTAATGTGTTGGAGGCCATCCAAACGTCTGTGAATCCGAAGGTTATCAATACACCACCGGTGGCAGCCGTTGCCAAAGACGGTATTCAGCTGGTGGCGAAAGCCCGTGTGACCGTGCGTACCAATATCCGTCAACTCGTCGGCGGGGCAGGGGAGGAAACCGTCATTGCCCGCGTCGGTGAGGGCATCGTCACCGCTATCGGTTCCGCCAATTCCTACAAGTCGGTGTTGGAAAATCCGGATTCCATCTCTAAAGTGGTGTTAACCAAGGGTTTGGATTCAGGAACCGCTTTTGAAATCCTCTCTATTGATATCGCGGATATTGATGTGGGCAAGAACATCGGCGCCATGTTGCAGATGGATCAGGCCAATGCCGACAAGAACATCGCTCAAGCCAAGGCTGAGGAACGCCGCGTGATGGCTGTCGCTCAAGAACAGGAGATGAAGGCGAAAGCGCAGGAAGCCCGTGCCAAAGTCATCTTGGCCGAAGCCGAAGTTCCGCTTGCCCTCGCGGATGCTTTCCGCAGCGGCAATCTCGGCGTGATGGACTATTACAAATTAGAGAACATCAAAGCCGATACCCAGATGCGCGATGCCATCGCCAAGCCTGCCACACCTTCCGCTACACCGAAGAAACCTGCTGACAAACAATAGTTTTACATTTTTTTGTAGATGAAAAAGATCATCCTTTTTGCTGTTTCGCTTTCCCTGTCGTTTCCAGTCGCTATGGCGCAGAATTCCGGAAAAGTACAGATGGCAAATGTCACCCACCAACTGATTCCTATCAATGGTCAGACACCTGAGACCCAGAATGCAGACTTCAATGCCTTCTGCGATTCCATCAAGGCGATTCACGACAGTCCGGATTACATGGGCCGCGTATTATGCCATGTTTTTCCCGAACTGCCCTATCACAATGGGAAACAAAACATTGAAACCAGTTTCTTAGTGGATGCTGTCTTTCAGGTGGGGGATGTGTATTTGATGGAAAAGTATCAGCAGCATGCGGATTTGGCAATCTTGAATTTTGGTGGAATCCGCACAGGCTTTCCCGCCGGAGCTCTCACTTACGGGAATCTTTTCGACGTACTCTGTTTCGATAATTATATCGCTGTACAGAAATTTTCGGGCGCTGCCTTAATCAAGACCTTTGAAAAGTTCACAGTGCGAGCGAACGGAACAGTTGTGGAGCAACCGTATTCTCATGTTAAAATCATTTATCATAAAGAAAGTGGAGAGAAGGAGGTCTTTATAGGGGGCAAGCCGATTGATCCTCAGCGAATCTATTGGGTGGTCTCGTTGGATTTCATCCTTGGGCCTTCTGTGGGAGACCGCATTTTTGAGGATATTCCAAGAGAAAGTGAGTTCGAAATGGTCAAGCCACTCGAGCCGTTGCGCGACAAAATGATTCCGTTTCTGAATCCGACGAAAATCAGTCTGAAAATGGACGACCGTGTTCAGATAAAATAAGTAGGATATTACCAATCGAAGCGGCATCGTTACGGATTCTTTTTCGTAACTTTGCCGCTCATTTTTTGAAGAGATATTGCCAAGTTTATGGAAGAAAGAAAAATCATCATCAAAGGGGCGAAAGTCAACAACCTGAAGAATATTGATGTTGAAATTCCTCAAAATAAATTGATTGTGATAACGGGGTTGTCCGGCTCCGGAAAATCCTCGCTGGCTTTCGACACGCTTTATGCGGAGGGACAGCGTCGTTATGTGGAGAGTTTGAGCTCGTATGCGCGCCAGTTTATGGGCAGAATCTCCAAGCCGGATGTGGAGTCCATCCTGAATATACCGCCCGCTATCGCCATTGAGCAGCGCGTGATTTCCCGCAATCCACGCTCCACCGTGGGAACAGCCACCGCGATCTATGAATACCTCAAATTGCTGTTCGCCCGGGTCGGGCATACCTTCTCGCCTGTCACTCATCAGGAAGTGAAGCGTGATACCGTAGCCGATGTGCAGAAATACGCCGCTGGAATCGATCCGGAGGCGAAGGTTTATGTGCTGGCTCCCGTCATTGTCATTGCCGATAGAACCTTGCAGCAGCAACTCGCCATCTTGCAGAAAGAGGGCTACAGCCGTTTGGTTTATAATAAGGGAATTATTGACTTTGAAGATTTTAACCCAGATAAGAAACCCATTAAGGCCAATTCCTTGTTCATAATGGTGGACCGTTTCAAGGCTTCCGCAATCCCTGAAATGAAGGCGCGTTTCGCTGATTCTGTGGAGTCCGCTTTCAATGAGGGAAAGGGGCGGTGCGTGATTCAATCCGATTTGAACGGGGAAATCAAGCAAAAATTCTTTAGCGACCTGATGGAAGTTGACGGGATGAAGTTTGAGGAGCCATCGGTCAACCTCTTCAGCTTCAATAACCCCTACGGCGCGTGCCCCTCTTGTGGCGGAACGGGTATGGTGGAGGGCATTGATCCAGACCTCGTGATTCCTGACCCGGCGCTTTCCGTTTTCGAAGGTGCTGTCGCTTGCTGGCATGGCGATAAGTTGAGCGAGTGGAAGGACTATTTCGTGAAGCACGCCGTCCGACAGAACTTCCCACCTCATCGCGCCATCGAGGATTTGTCGGAAAAGGAGTACAACCTGTTGTGGAACGGCGACCCCGACAATGAGGTTTATGGCGTCAAGCAATTCTTTGAGTTCGTTGATAAACAGAAGTATAAGATTCAGTATCGTGTGTTGGCCAGCCGCTATCGTGGTCGGACAGTATGTCCCGATTGTGGTGGACTTCGTTTGCGCAAAGAAGCCAATTTCGTGTTGGTGAATGGAAAATCCATCTCGGAATTGTCGTCAATGCCCATCACCGACCTCTATCAGTTCTTTAACGAATTCAAGTTCGCTTCACGTGCCGAAGAGAAGATCGCCAAGCATCTTTTGGTTGAAATTCGCAATCGTTTGAGCTTCCTGCTGGATGTCGGCTTGGGTTATCTGACGTTAAATCGTTCTGCCAGAACACTTTCCGGCGGTGAGTCCCAGCGTATCAACCTCGCCGCTTCGTTGGGCAGTTGCTTGGTTGGCTCGCTCTACATTTTGGATGAACCCAGTATCGGCCTGCACACACGCGACACTCATCAGTTGATTATGGTGCTGAAGGCGCTGCGCGATTTGGGCAACACGGTCGTTGTGGTTGAGCATGACGAGGATATCATACGTGCAGCCGACTACATTGTGGATTTGGGACCGAAGGCGGGATGGCAGGGCGGAGAAATCGTCTTCAGCGGAACCTATGATGATTTGCTGAAATCCAACGGCCTAACCGCTTCCTATATTCGAGGAATGGAGCATCCTGACAAAGAGGGCAATCGCTCAATCCCGGTGCCCAAAATCCGTAGAAAATGGCGCAATTACATTGAGATTTTTGGTGCAAAAGAGCATAATCTGAAGAATATCAATGTTAAAATTCCGTTGCAGATTCTGACGGTCGTCACCGGTGTCAGCGGCTCCGGCAAAAGCACTTTGATAAAGGACATTCTGTA
>ONXT01000219.1 GCA_900321845.1 uncultured Bacteroidales bacterium
CATCGCGTCGGTCATGATTTTTTCAACGATAGAGCGAAGTCCGCGGGCGCCCAACTTCAATTCCACTGCCTTCTGGACAATGTAGTCGATGGCTTCGTCGGAAAATTTGAGGTTGATCCCATCCAACTCAAAGAGTTTTTCATACTGCTTGATCAGGGCGTTCTTGGGTTCCACAAGGATCTTCTTCAAGGCGGCAGTGTCGAGGCTGTTCAAGTAGGTGATGACCGGGAAACGTCCGCAGAGTTCCGGAATCAGGCCGAACGTCTTGATATCCTGCGCAGAGACATATTGGAGCACATTGTTTTTGTCGAACGCCTTGTTTTTGGAATTGAATCCGATGACGTTCGTGTTCATCCGCTCGGCGATGATTTTGTCGAGGCTGTTAAACGCGCCGGAAGCAATGAAGAGGATGTTCTGGGTATCCACCTCAATGAACTTCTGTTCCGGATGCTTTCTGCCACCTTCCGGTGGAACATTCACCTTGGCACCCTCGAGCAGCTTCAGCAACGACTGTTGCACGCCCTCGCCAGAGACATCCCGCGTAATTGACGGATTGTCAGCGCCTTTGCGGGCGATTTTGTCGATTTCATCAATGAAGACGATGCCGCGTTCCGCTTTGGCTACATCGTAGTTGGCGGCCTGAAGCAAACGGGTGAGGATGCTTTCCACATCTTCGCCTACATAGCCGGCTTCAGTGAAAACGGTGGCGTCGGCAATACAGAAAGGAACATCCAACATCCTCGCTATCGTCTTGGCAATCAAAGTTTTACCTGTTCCTGTCTCCCCTATCATCATAATGTTGGACTTCTCGATTTCCACATCATTGTCGTCCGTCTTCACATACATTATTCTTTTATAATGATTATAGACGGCAACGGAGATGACCTTCTTGGCCTCATCTTGACCGATGACATACTGGTCGAGTTTTTTCTTGATTTCGCTGGGTTTCAGCAGGTCAACCTTGAAATTTCGTTTTTCCTCCTCCTTGTTGCGGGCACGGGTTTCGCACAGCATCTCATCGGCGATACGGATGCAGTTTTCGCAGATGGCGCCTGAGAGACCGTAAATCAGCGGATTGTCGGGGGTTTCCGGCCTTCCGCAGAAGCTGCAGAACATCGTGTTTTTAGGATGTTTCGCCATATTCCCTATTTGTTTTTGCCCAACACTTCGTCAATCATTCCGTACTCCTTCGCCTCGTCGGCACGCATCCAATAGTTGCGGTCGCAGTCTTTCCAAACCTGGTCGTAATCCTTGCCTGAATGGTGGGAGATGATTTCATACAGCTCCTTTTTCAGCTTTTGGATTTCCTGTGCTTCGATTTCGATATCGGAAGCCTGGCCTTGTGCGCCACCGAGGGGCTGGTGGATCATGACGCGGGAATGCGGAAGGGCGAAACGCTTGCCGGCCGCACCTGCACACAACAGAACAGCGCCCATGGAGGCCGCCATGCCCGTGCAAATGGTGGAAACATCCGGATTGATGTACTGCATCGTGTCATAGATGCCCAAACCCGCGTGGACATAGCCGCCTGGAGTGTTCAGGTAAATCTGGATGTCGCGTTCCGAATCCTGCGATTCAAGGAAAAGCAACTGGGCCTCGATGATGTTGGCCACATCGTCGTCAATCGGCACGCCAAGGAAGATAATCCTGTCCTTCATCAGACGGGAGAAGACGTCCAACTGCGTGATGTTCATCGGTCTTTCCTCAATGATGTAGGGTGTCAGATAATCGTTGACGGCAGAGGTGTATTTATCCACATGCAGACTTGCAATACCGCGATGTTTGACGGCGTAATTTCTAAAATCGTTCATATTAAATGGTTGAATGGTTGATTCGTTGAGTTGTTGAGTTTGTCTTGTGCCCTTCACTCGACGTTATTCAGCTTTGGGAGTGGCTTTCTTGGTTTTGGAAGCCGTCGTTTTAGCTGTGGTTTTCTTGGCCTTCGGTTTTTCCTCTTTTACCTCTTTCGTCTCCTTCGTCTCTTTCACTTCACCTTCAGTTGCGGCCTTTTTAGTGGAAGTCTTCTTGGCGGCAGTTTTTTTCGCTTTCGGAGCAGCCTCGCCTTCCGGCTTGATGTTGTAAATGATCTCGGTGAATTCCTTCATCGTCACCTTCTTCACGGTGGTCTTCATCTTGTTCAGGAGCACCTTGCCGATTTCATCGTCAAACAAGCGGTCATAGATGTTCTTTCTGGTCTCCTTATTTCTCAAAGTGTCTTCCACGAGTGCGTCGATTCTGTCGGAGACGGACTCGGCGTCGAAGTTTTGGAAATACATGTTAACCAATGAAGTGCGCACATATTGCTTGATGTCGTCTTCCGAAATCTTGATGTCGTTTTCGGTAGCGAGCTTGTTCTCCAGCAGTTGCCAACGGAATGACTTTTCGTAATCGGCATACTTCTCATTCAGGGACTCCGCAGTCATATCTTTCTGGATGGTAAGGATGTATTTCTTCATGAATTCTTCCGGAATCTGAATGTCGAGATGATTCAGAAGACCGTCGATGGCATCGTTCATGAATTTGTTCTGGGCATTCGGAGCGTAGTTTTGCTCAATATGCAGAGCGGCATCCTTGCGCATATCCTCAACCGTCTTGATGCTTCCGTCGGGGAATGCCTTCTTAAAGAAGTCGTCGTTAATTTCAGCGGGTTCGAGGTGCCCGATGTAAGTGATGGTCAGTTCCAGCTCTTTAGGAGCGCTCTTGTCGAGCAGTGCGGCGGTAGTATGGAGGAATGCAGCCAGCGAGTTATCGTTGGTGAAGATGGTATTGACATCCACTTTTACCACGTCGTTGGCTTTCTTGCCCTTAAACAACTTCTGACCTTCGCTGTTCAGCTCTTCGAAATGGAAATTGCCGCTTTGAGCTTCCGGATAGGAAACGGTCACGAAATCATTCTCGCCGATGGCTTCCGGTGAGGAGTATTTGCCGTAGCGTTTCTGCAATTCGCTGATATAGTTGTCGATTTCGTTGTCATCGGCCACGATTTGGTAGCGGGTGAACGACGGGACTTTGCCATAGTCAAGATCGAAAGGCTTTTGGGAGGCGATTTCGAAAGTAAAGTGGAATTTATCGGAATGTTCGAGGTCGAAGCTGGTTTGGTCGTTGACCGGAAGCGGTTCGCCAAGCACTTGGAGCTTGTTGTCGCTGATGAATTTCTGGATTTCATCGGAAACGATACGCTCAACCGTGTCAGCGATGATGGATTTTTCATAATTACGCTTAATCAGCTGCATCGGAGCCTTACCGATACGGAAGCCCGGAACGGATACCGAGCGACGAACTTTTTTCAAGCCGTCCTCTACTTTTTCTTGATAATCTTCGGGTAAGATCTCAATGCTTAAGATCTTAATCTGTTCGCCTTTGTTTTCGTTTTGAATGTTCATCTATTGTAATTTTAAACGTTTAAATTTCAAGGGTGCAAAAGTACGAAAAAAATATGGATTGGTTAATCCACAATTTCTATGGTTGTTAAATACAATTTGAAGGCGGAATTGTTCAATGAGAAGGTAAAATTTCAGGGTGGATGCCGGATGATACCGCAAGTTTGTGCCATTCCACGCTATTTGAGGTGGAAGGCGAAGGTCAGTCCCATGCTCCCGGGCTGGCTGAAAGTGGAGGGCTGCAAGTAGGGAGCGAACTGCAAAGAGAGGTCATCGGAGATGTCGAAATAGAAGAGGTGCGCATCCACGGCGGCATCAATCAGGTTCAACACATAGATGATGGCGGTCGCGGCCACAGCAATCTCCATATTGCGCTGGTAGTATTTCTTCATCGACAAGACACTCTCGTCGTCGTAGTTTGAGAGGGTGGGGTCAAGCAGGTCAAAATGCTCCTGCATCCGGTTGCGGTATTCTGTCCGATAGATGACCATCCTATGGGAAAAGCGGCAGATGAAATAGACGGAGGCGCCGAATCCTGCGTAGATGATGGGGACTTTCCACCAACGCTTGTTGTATATCTGCCCGGCGCCGGGGAGCACCGCCGACAGTGCGACCGCGACCTTCGGGTTGTGCTTCTTTTGCAGAATGGAATCGGTGGTGTGTACATTTTCAACCATCGGCTCCGCTCCTCCCCTTTTGTGTCCGTGGGTCTTCACAAAGGCGGAATCGCCAACCTGGGTAGCCCCGTCATCTTGCGCAAATCCCTCGCCGCACGCAAAGAATGCAGTGAGAAGCACGAGCACTACACAACGGAGATATTTCATAACAGATTGACTGATAACAACTTTACTTGGAAAGCAACGACATAAGGTGCGACAACTCCTCCTCAGATTTGAACGGAATCGTAATTTTGCCCTTTCCCGTGACATCCTTCGCAACAGCCACCCTTGCATTCAGTTTCTTGGAGAGATCCGACTTGAAACGGTTGATTTCGTCCGAGAGTTTCACATTGACTTTTTTCCTGGGTTTCACCTCGCCGGCAATTCTTTTGGCGAGAGCTTCCGTTTGGCGGACCGACAATCCGTTGAGCAGGATCTCGTTGAGCATCTTGTTCTGGACTTCGAAATCATCGAAGCCGACAATGCAGCGGGAGTGGGCCATAGAGATTTTATTGTCGCGCACCGCAATCTGCACCTCTTTCGACAGTTTCAAGAGTCTCAGATAGTTGACGATGGTCGTCTTGTTCTTTCCGACCTTGGCGCTGAGTTCGTCTTGCGAAAGGTTGCACTCGTCAAGCAGCCGCTTGTATGAGACGGCGATTTCGATGGCGTTGAGGTCTTCTCGCTGGATGTTTTCCACGAGGGCCATTTGGATGGACATGACCTCATCGACCGAGCGCACGAAGGCGGGAATTTCGGTGAGGCCGGCGAGCTTGGAGGCGCGCCAGCGGCGTTCGCCAGAGATGATCTGATAGCGACCGTTAGCGATGGGGCGCACGGTGATAGGCTGGATGAGCCCGTAGGTTTTGATTGACTGAGCCAGTTCGTTCAGCGCGGTCTCGTCGAAATCCACTCGCGGCTGTCCCGGGTTCACCTCAATGGAGTCCACGCGAATCATAGTATCGCTGCCCGATTTCACATTGACAGAGGAGTTGGGCGATATGACGGAATACTCGCCGCTCCCGAGCAGGGCGCCTATGCCCTTGCCCAAACGGCTGTTAGATTTACTGTCCATACTAATTTGCGTCGATTATGGGATTGTTGATGGTATAACCGTTTTGCGTCAGCACTTCCTTGGCGAGGTTGAGATAGTTGATGGTTCCGCGTGACTGGATATCGTAGGCCACGATGGGTTTCCCGTGGCTCGGAGCCTCGCTCAAACGGATGTTCCGTGCGATGATGGTATTGAAAACGATGCCTTTGCAGTGCTGCTGCACATCTTCAACAACGGCGTTGGCGAGTTTGAGACGGGAGTCGTACATCGTGAGCAGAATTCCCTCAATGGAGAGTGACGGGTTCATGCTCGACTGGATGATACGGACGGTGTTGAGCAGTTTGCCAAGACCTTCCAGCGCATAATACTCGCATTGGACTGGGATGATGACGGAATCGGCCGCGACAAGGGCGTTGACCGTAAGGTAGCCCAATGACGGAGCGCAGTCGATGATGATGAACTCGTACTCGTTTTTCAACTCGGAGATGGCGTCGCGCATACGGAATTCGCGGCGGTCCATGCTCACCATTTCTATCTCCGCGCCAACGAGGTTGATGTTAGCGGGAAAGAGGCTGAGATTGGGGACATCCGTCTCCACGATGACATCTTTGGCGGAGGCGTTCCCGATCATGCAGTCGTAAATGCTGGTTTGAACTTCATTGGCGTCGAGGCCCACGCCGGAAGTGGCATTGGCCTGCGGGTCGGCATCAATCAGCAGCGATTTATGCTCCAACACGGCAAGCGACGCCGCGAGGTTCACTGCGGTGGTGGTCTTGCCTACCCCTCCCTTCTGATTAACAACGGCAATGATTTTTCCCATTACGCATCCAGATCTTCAAAGGTTAGGTCAGCGGGATTTTCGGTGCGTTGTTCCGGAATGGCGAACAGCTCGTCGGCCGGCATCTCACCCGTTTCGATGAAATTGAGCATGGCCTCGAGGGCGTTCTTGAATTTGTCGAAATCTTCCTTGTACAGGAACAATTTATGCTTCTCGTAGAAGAAGGTGCCGTTCTCGGCGTTGAATTTACGTTTGCTTTCCGTGATGGTCAGATACTTCTCATCACTCTTGGTTGCTTTTACATCAAAGAAGTAAGTTCTCTTTCCTGCCCTTACCGCTCTTGACAACACTTCGTTTTTTTCTAAATTTTCCATCTGATGTAATTTGATTAAATATGTATTAAACTAATCCTCATCATCGCCATAGTAGGCGAAATGAATGGGAATTTGAGTTTTCATAGCGAAAGCCTCGCCGTTTTTCTTGGCCGGAGTCCAGTTCGGGAAGTTTTGGACCACGCGGACGGCCTCGTCATCCATCTCGGGATAGCCGGAAGAGGTGAACACGGAAACTTCCGAAATCTCACCATCGGAACCCACGACGAATTGAACCGTCGTCGTGCCCTCATACTCACCGGATTTCAACGCTTCGGGATAGGTCACCGACGTATCCAAATATTCATAGAGTTCATCCATTCCGCCAGGGTATTCGGGAAAGCTCATCGTCATTCTGGTGGTGTCACCATTGGCAGACTTCTGCTTGAACACCATCTGCTTCTCATTGCAGTCCATAGTGGTCTCGTCCTGGGCGAAACATTGCAAAGTATTCATACTCAAAGCCATACAGAACAAAATGGCAAGCATCAAACCTGTTTTTCTCATAATTTCTATCGGTTAAAATTTCAGCGGGCAAAGTTACAAGTTTTTTTTATAATGAACGATATTTAAATATCTTTTTTCTTTCAACATTTTCAAAAAAAAGTTGTATCTTAGCCGCTCAAAAACACAGGTGGGATTTCCACCCATGATTTTGTGCTAACGACCTTATACTGTTTGATTTACATAGAAAAATGAAGAGATTATTTTTTAGCATTTCCATCGCGATTTTATTGATTTTTTCCTCCAACTGTCTCTTTGCCAACGAAAATAATTCGGGAAAAAGCGAGCCGGCCGAGGCCACCCAGACG
>ONXT01000252.1 GCA_900321845.1 uncultured Bacteroidales bacterium
CACCAATCCAAATCAATCGCGATTCGGAATCCGACTTTTTCAAACAGCTGAAGCAGGCCAAAGTCACCCCCATCGAACCCGTATTCGTCGACTATCCGTCGGCAATCCAATTTGCCGATTTTCACAAAATGCCCGTTGCATCCGTCAAGAACGTTGAAAACAGCACTTTCGACCTGAGAATCGTGTATCCCATCGGTGAAATGATGGACAAAAACATGCCGATTGTGGCCGATTACACCAATTTTTTGAGTACAAAAAACCACTCACAGAGTGAGATCAAGCAGCTTTTCTACGAATTGGCCTGCAACTTCTCCGCCTACTGCAGCGACGATGAATTTGTAATCCGGCTCTCCGGCCTTTCGGAGAATTTCGACAAAGCACTGCAACTAACCACCGACCTGATGGAAAATGCCGTGATGAGCGACAACGATGATTTCAGCAAGATGATTGAAACGAGAGTCAAAAACATGTACGACGCGCAACACAAACAGGACAACGTGCTCTCCGCCCTCAGAATTTATGGGGAATACGGCCCTGAATTAGTGAAATACTCTCTGAAACCCGACGAAATGAAAGCGCTGTCAGGACAAGAGATTTTCAACTCATGGCAAGAACTGAAGAAGAACACCTTCAAAATCTACTATTACGGTCCGCTCACCAACGCCAAACTGAAAAAATCGTTGGACAAGAACTTCTACAAACTGCCGGCGGAATTTCTACCCATCAAACCGAAAGCGGAGTTCAAGCATCGTGAAGTAACTGAAAACCAAGTACTTTTCGTTCCTTACGATGCCAAACAGTCGCGCTTGGTCACCTACTCCAACGGTCCGCTTTTCAATGCGGGACTCGTGCCAGTGGTAACGATGTACAACACCTACTTCGGCGGCGGGATGAACGCCATCGTTTTCCAAGAGATGCGCGAAAAACGCTCCCTCGCCTACACCGCCCAATCCTCCTTCATCCCCCCTGCTGAAAAAGACGAGATTTTCTACAACTACTCATTCATCGGCACCCAAAACGACAAAGTAATCGATGCATGGGAGGCATTTGACGGACTCTTCAACCAAATGCCACTTTCGGAAAGCGCCTTCACTTTAGCGAAAGAAAACCTCAAAACCACCCTTGCCTCAACACGTTACACCAAAATGGGAATCCTCACCTCCTACATCAGCAACCAGAAAAAAGGCTACAACTACGACTACCGCAAGGATGTTTATAACGCCATCGACGGCTTCACTTTGGACAATATCAGCAAATTCAATGCCGAATACGTCAAAGACAAACCCAAAATCTATATGATGGTGGCCAGACAGAAAGACATCGATTTCACCCCCTTGAAAGAAAAGTTCGGACAGGTACAGCACCTGAACCTGAAAGATATTTTCGGATATTAGTTTTTTATTAAAAAAAACTCTAATTTTGTAACTTGTTAAAAATCATCTTGATTTATTATAAAAGATTGATATTCAATCAATTATAATCAAAAAGATTGTATTATTTTATTGGGGTTCTGACAAATTTTGACATGGAAATAATCATTTACGGCATAAAAGAGGGATTTAGAGTGCTTTATCTGACTGACGGAGCATCGTTAAGCTGGGTGTATGATGCGCGCGTTGAAAATCCCGACAAGGCGAGCATCGGGCAGAGCGCCTACGCAGTAGCCTCCGTAAACAACGGGTTTACGTTCACCAAGTATCTCATTACCAAAAACTTAGCATACAATGGGACTGAGACTTATGCAACGGTGGGCAATGTCGCTTTTCTGCTTTATTTAAGCAAGGATGAAAAAATGTCGGGAGCCGACATCCACGCTTTGTTGGATAATTTGTCGGAAGAATTCGCCGTTCACTACATTCACGACGGACAAATGGGCAAACTGACGCCAGACGGAAAAATAGAGGAGGAAAAGGGAAACTGGGATTTCGTCGCGCATGTCATTGCACCCTACGAAAGTCTTGTCAGCCAGCGCACACCGGAAGAGGCGGTGGCCATGTCAGCTGGCACCCAAGAGCCTGCCTACTTCTACTACACCTCAAACAACCAGCTCGAATATTGCATGGAACAGCACTGGCCCTATTACCAGCACTACCGACAAGTGATATTTGTAAGCAGTGATTTGAAAGATTTGCCGTCCAACCCGCTTCGCTCACTCCGCCACGACGACACGCAGAACCTCACGGCGGCATCACCCTCCCACGACAACGAGACACTCACAAAAACAACTGATAATCAACCAATTAAAGAAAAAAGAGCTACTAAACCCGAAGCAGTGAAAGTACCCGTTGACAAGAAAAACGAGGTGACACTCTCGCTTACCGTGGTAGATGAAATGGGTAATGCCGTTCCAGAAGTGACCTTGGTTCGCATCAGCGAGCAAGGGGAAACCGAAATGACCTTCCGAAGCGGAATGATTTCGTTTGAAGGGGCTGAAATGGAGGATTTGTGGATGGTGATGACAGCCAATGGGAACATGATTTCCGAAACTTTCAAGCCATCCGACTATTCAGATCAGGTTCTTCCTTCCGTTGTCCTGCGTCTGCACAAGCGCAAAGTGGTGACTTTCAAAGTGATAGATGCTAAAAAGTCGAACACTGAATTAGAGAACGCCACCATTAGGATTACCTACAACGGAAACACGGAAGTGTTGGAAGGGAATCAACGCATTTTTGAAGCCGACGAGCTCAAAAGACACTTCCAACTGAGCATAGCCTGCGATGGCTACGCCGAACAGTTCTCGCTCTTCTCGCCTGAGACCTGCAACGACATTTTTGTCGTCAAGATGGAAAAGGAAATCCAGACCGAAAAAACCAAGGGCAACGGCACCGACAATCCCTTTACGGGCGGCGGTTACGTCAAACCCAATCCCAAAATCGGCCTGAAGATCCTCGTCTCATTCCTGCTGGTCGCGGTAATCGGTGGCATTGTCGCATTGAGCATCTTCTTCTTCGGTAATAGAGAATCCAAAATTCCGCCTTATATCTCCTCTGAAAAAGTACAGCAGTATCTCAATGACAATGCATTGAACATCAACATGTTGTCCGTTTATTTGGATTCATGCAAGGATGCCGAGACCATTCTGCTGACGGAAGCCACCCCTGAAACAAAGCAGCAGGCCCAAAAATACGTGGATTTGCAAGAGCAATTGGATTGCGCAATCACATGGCGCAATGCCGTGGATGGCGGCGACATCGCCTTGGCACAAAACAACTATTTCCCCCAAGATTCTTCCCTCTATTTTGTGATGAAAGGCATCAGTCATTCTGAAATTGAAGACATCAGCGGAGCACTGAAAGACCCCGCCGCACACACCCCCGACCTGACCGTACCGCAAGTGGGCACATTCATCATCAATGTGTCCAAATTCCTTGAAATCAAACGTGCTTACGAACAAAGTTCAAAGGACTCCACAACCGCCGACACCACCTACAAACGTTTACTTCAACGCATTGACAATCTTCATTTGGCAGATTTGGCCTTGGTTTCCAATGTCCGCACCTCTATTTGCCAACGTCTGGGCATTTCCACCGAAACCGCCCGCCCAGCCGAACAAACACCTGCTGCACCGTCAGCCGCACCAACGGCTCAACCCACCAAGCCAGCCGCCCAGCCGCGCACTGAAGCCGAACAGTTCCAAGCCGACTTCTGGAACCTCGTTCACAGCGGCAGCAACGATTTTGAAGCATACAAGGATTTAAGGAACAAAGCGAAGAAACTGAAAACCGTCTCCGTTGACAACTGCCCGGAACTCAACTACCTGCACTCAATGACGGAAAACATGAAGAATCCGACTTGGCAACGCTTCAAAACGCTGACTCCGGCACAGAAAAAGAAAGCCCAGAAGATAGAAGAACTTTAATCAGCAAAGAGCTACTTCAGTTCGATTTCGGAAAACGTGTCCGGGATTTTAATGGACGTGGGGCCGGGAACATCCAAGCGGACGTTCTTCAAATCGGCTTGGAGAAGCACATCCTCATCCCCAATTTCAACAATCATTTTATAAAAAGAGAGATGGACGGAATCGCCTTCGGTGACCGGACCATAATCATCGTAACGGATGACCACATCGTGAAGGGATTTCAAATCGGTGATGTCATTCTTTACGATATGCTGTGTAAATGGCTGGATGTCAATTTCTTGCATTAAGGAACAGGTTTGATCCTGCCGCATACGCAAAGGCGAAATATAACGCCAATTCCCGTCCGCCTCCATCTGATACCGTATTGGATTGAAATGAGGAAAATCGCAGGCATTCAGCAAGGCCTGAATCATCTGGAAATCCAACGGAAGATCTAATACCGCATACAAAAAACCGTAATCGCCGCGATAATACTCTTTGCTAAGTTTGTTGACATAAATCAGAGAATCAGGTGTCAGCACCAACCGCGCCAACTCAATGCCCGACTTGTGGAGGTTCAAGTATATCAAGCTGTCGATGCGATTGACAAAAAAGCATTGGAAAGCGAGTTCCTGATCATCTTTTTTCAGATTCACCTTCATCTGGTAAGAGATCCATTGATAACCGGCATCCTTGACATATATATTTAAAACGCTATCGGGCTGGGAAACCCCATCTTTAAGTCTCTTAAGGTTATCCGTGTTGATTTGGATGTTGTCATTTGAAATTCTGACAACCTCCATTGCAGATTGGGCGGAAGCCAAAGTCCCGCCCAACAGCATTAATATGCACAATATCTTAAATTTCAACATATTATCGAATCAATGTGACTGTTCCGACGAACTCTTTCGGAATGTCGTCCATCGTAGCAGTCTGGATGACATAAACATAACTGCCCATGGGGAGTTTTTTGCCCTTTTCCGTTCCGTCCCAGCCTTGTGTGAGGGTATTGGTTGAGAACACCAGACGTCCGAACCGATCATAGACAGTGCAGATGTAATTGGACTCATCAACGCCCTCGCCGCGTGGCAGCCATACCTCGTTAATGCCGTCACCATCGGGGGTGAAAGCGTTCGGAACATAGAAATAGAACGGTTTTTGGATGGAAACCTGATGCGAGGTGGAGTCGGAGCAACCAAAGTCTGAGGTCACATACTGATACACCGTGTAAATACCTGCCATGGTGTAGATATGGTCGGGCGACTGTTCGATGGAGGAGTTACTGGAGGAATAGGTGTCGCCAAAATCCCAAAGCCAGTTGAAGGCATCGGTGGAGTTGTCAATAAAGTGGACATTGGCCTCTCCCTCGTCAAGGAAGGTCAAGTACTGTTCAGGACTGAAAGAAGCGACGGGATTGGGATGGATAATGACCTGCGTTTCGGCGGAAGCGGTGCAGCCGATTTCGTCGCTGATGGTCAAAGCGTAATTGGTCGTAGTTTGCGGGCATACATGGATAGAGGGCGTGGTGGCTCCCGTGCTCCAAATGTAGCCGAAGTGTTCGTCGGAGGTGATAGTGACGCATTCACCGGCACATACTTCACCGCTGGCGGGCTCCGAGGTGAATACTGGCGGGTTGATGGGTGGGGCGGTATAGACGGTCATGCTGTCGCTCTTGGAACATCCGTTGTCGAAGGTGACCGTGACGGCATAGGTCGTCAAGGTGCTGTCAGGAGTGGTGGTGAACTGCATTCCTGTTTCACCATTGTTCCACTCGTAAGTGATGCCGCCGGTGGTGTCGGTAACCAGTGAGATGGTGGTCTCCTCATTCCAGCAGAGTGTATCCTTGCTTGCTACCACATCCACCTCCGGAGTGTTGGTGTTGACGGTAATCTGGCAAGTGTTGACGATATCGAAATAGTCGCCGTTGCAGGCGGTATATTGCAGACGAGCGGTATATTGCGAGGTCTCCTCAGGTAGGACAGTGAGCAGGTCGCCGCGTCCGAGAACGGTGCCCGTAGCACTGGTGTCGATGCCGCTGTACCAAGTCACATCATATTGGGGCTGCCCAGTCGGCATAAAACGCCAAGCCTCATTGTGCGCTGTCCAAGGCCCTGTATTTCTGCCCGGAGGTGTGACGCCACGGGTGCCGTCGGCATTCTGAATTCCAATGAGACCGTTGCCGTCATTCCAATCCAAACAAGTTGGGGCATCACGAACGTAAATGTCAATGATATTGGTACCTTCGTAAAGTACAATCATCGTAGAGAAGGTGCGGATTTCAGTGCAGGAGAAGAGCTTGATATTGTTGAAACTCAACACGTAACTGCGACACGGGTACTCACCGAGCACTCCCTCGAAAATGCCGCCCGTACCAGTGGAGGCAACATAATCGCTGGTTGACGGATAGATATCGCGATAGCAGGCAAAGATGCAGTTGGGGAAGAGATTCGGATCGGGGATGGATTCATCGAAAGACCAACTGCAACCCTGTCCGGCAACTTGGGTATTGAAAGTAGCCACGGCATTGGCACCGGCTACTATCTGCGTAAAGGTTTGTCCATAGAAGCAGAAAGTAAACGGAAGGTTGATGGCGGTGTTCCAAATATCATCGATGGCATTGGCGAAGATGCGGGTACCGTCGGTGAAGCCGTAGGGCGGGTTATAAGGGATGGAGATGACGAAGTAGTCGTCGGCTTCCACGGCAGTAGCGATCACGTTGGCGCTCAGCGTCACCTCTTGTTGCGAGGCGCAGTCAAGGGAGATATTCACATTGTTGGTTCCTAACTCCGCGGGCGTAACGCTGGGGCAGCCATCGGCCTGACAGTCCATGACGGCCACGAGTACACTGGCGGTCAGTTCGCAGCAACTCGGGTCAGTGGGGGTTGCGGTTACGGAGTAGGTGGTGGTGAGGTTCGGGGTGACCACGATGGAGGTGCCGACGGCACCGGTATTCCACGAGTAGGTGTAGCTGCTACAGGAACCCTCCACATGCAGGTTCGCAGTGATGGTCACTGGTTCGGGGGCGTTATTGCAGAAACCGGGCGGGTTGGCGGTCAGAGTCAGTCGGGTGCCGGAAATCTCAGCGGGGATTCTCACCGTCTTGGCGCACCCTTCGCTGTCCTCCACGCGCACGCGATAGATGGTGGTCTCTTCCGGCGATACAGTGACCGTTTCGCCTGTAGTGGGGTTGCAGGTCGCTTCCGGAGTCCAAGTGTAGGTGTAGCCCGTACCTCTACCGCCCGTTGCAGAGGCAGTGATGGTGGCGCTTTCCCCATGGCAAAGCACGAGAGAGGCGGGCTGCACCGTCACAACCGGCTGGTCACAGGGTATGCACGTGAGCATGCAAACATTGTCGATGGCGATGGGCGAATAATTCTGCACGGAACCGTCATTATGCCACATGAAATAGAGTGTCATGATTTGGCCGGAATAATCCTCATTATTTAAAATGATTTCGCAATGGTGCCAGGTATCGTTATAGTTTCCGTAGGTGTTGAAATAGTTCTGGTAAGAAGATGAGGTGGCATCCACATTGAGCAGGCGAGTGGAGCCGGTGGGTTGGGTGGTGCTGCCCACGGTTACA
>ONXT01000217.1 GCA_900321845.1 uncultured Bacteroidales bacterium
ATGCAGGGTATGGCCGCTCCTATCAACGACCTCTCCCGCGGATGCTCCGTTGACGACATCGTCAATGTGGTTGCCATCACCGCCTGCCAAGCCGCAGCGATGTAAGGATAAACAGAATCCGAATCACACAAAAAACGGGGTGAAATTTCCTTCATCCCGTTTTTTATTGCCTTCAGAAACATCGAGAATGCCTGCCGCATTACGATTTCCTGGTCTGATCGAGGTCGAACATCGTCTTTACAGGGTGGAACGTGGTGAGCGGCACCTCCACGAAGATGGTGATCCAGTGCGCCATCGCGCCGTTCCAGAGGCCCGGTAGTTCCATCGCGCGAAGCGTGCGCCCCTCGTAGGATTTCGAGGAGATGAACCCCGTTTCGGGATCCACGTACTTCGTCAGGTCGAAATAGCCGCCCTCGAACGTGCGGGAGCTGCACACCATGTCCACCGGATTGAAGTGCGTGGCACCCTGCATGATGGCCTTCTGTTGAGGATTATTCTGGTTGATCTGCGATGACTCGACGATTTGCAGGGAGACCTCCCCACGCGAGTCTTTCACGAAGAAGGGGCCGCCACCCGGCTCGCCTTCGTTCTTCACCATTCCGCAAACACGGATTGGACGGTTCAACTTGGCTTGCAACTCTTCTTGGGATACGTTTTCGTGGTCGAAACGCACCTGTAGTTTTTCTTCAGCAAAACGGCGGATTTCTGTTAATTCTGCATTTGAGAGGGTGTTCATCTGCATTTTATGCAGAAAATCGAAGAGTTGGTTCTGCAAGGTGATCAAATAAGCAGCCAACGTTTTCTTATAGGTGATGGTGTCTTGTAAATCACTATCGCTGAACACGTTATCGATATTCTTAACGAAGATGACATCTGCGCGAAGCTGATTCATATTCTGAATGAGTGCACCGTGACCGCCGGGTCGGAAGAGGAGATTGCCTTGGTTGTCGCGGAAGGGCTGGTTGTCTTCGGTGGCCGCCAGCGTATCGGTGGTAGGCGACTGCGTAGAAAATTCCACCTGATACTTCACGCCGAAGCGCTGCTCGTACTTTTCCTGCACCTCGTTTAACAGATTTTTGAACAAATCAAGATGATGCGGGGAGACGGTGAAATGGATTCGGCAGACACCGTCGGCGGCGCGGGCATAGCCAGCGGCCTCCACCAGATGCTCCTCCAAAGCAGTGCGACATTCGTGCGGATAACGATGGAATTTCAGCACCGCCTTCGGCTTGTTCCCGTAATCCAGTCCCTTCTCATTCAGCAGATAATCCACAATCAATGGATAGTTATCCTGCTGGATTTCAGCTGCTAACGACAAATTGTCCTTCGCCATCGCTTGGGCCAAATCATCGTAAAAGGCATAGTCGTGCAGTTTGTGGATGAGTGCGGTTGCCTTTTGCTTCGTCGCCTCGTCGTCTTTTTCCAAAAAAGAGAAAATCTCCTTGAACATGCGGGAAGCCGCTCCCGAAGCGGGAACGAATTTCAGCAACGACTTGCCGCTTGTCAATTGGTCATAATTGGTAATCAAGTCGTTGCGCTCGCCGTCACTCAGTTTCACGATGCCGTGGCCGATGGTAGCGGCGGCTTGCAGGTTGGCAAAGTCGAAGCCTTTTTCAAAAAAGGAGAACTGATTTTGCACGGCTTCAGGCGAATTGCCGCGCTTCTGCATAAAATCGAGGTCAGAGGGGGTGAATGTAATCATGGCTGATTTGTTTATTTTTTATTTATTGAACTATCAAATCATTGGGTTGGTGAATGCGAACGCAAAGTTACGAAAAAAACAGACGGCAGACAGTCTTGAAGAAAATTTCGAGTTAGCGCCATCGCGCGGGCAATAACGACATCTGCTACTGAAACGCCTCTTTTACGGGCTTTCCGCGCCACACTTGTGGAATTTCTATTCCCAATGCGTATGCGATGGTGGAAGCGATATCGTATTGTACCACAGGAGATTGAATTTGATAACTCTGTTTTACATTCTTGCCGAAAATCACCAGCGGGCTCTCCATATCCTCCATTGCCAAAGTTCCGTGGCCTTTGTCGTGGCCGCCGTGGTCGCCCGTAACGATGATGACGGTTTCATCATAGATGCCCGCGTCTTTCAGAGCTTGGATGATGCGGCCGATGCATTTGTCGAGGCGGGCGAGGTAGTCGTAATAGTCGCGGCTGTACCAACCTGCGCTATGGCCGGTGCCGTCGAGCCCGTCGAAACACGGAGCGAAAAAGAGCGGCTTGTGCACGCGGATGTATTGCACGATACGGTCGCAGTTGGTTTCCAGGCTGTCGCGACTGCTGGGGAGACATCCCATATAGCTGATAGCCAGCGTGTCAACCACATACTTGATGGGTTCCCATTCAATGGTGCAGCCGGTTTCGGCGTTGGGGTAGGCTTCTCTAATAATGGAAAAGATGCTGGGAAAGATGCCGTGTGCATTTTCATACGCAAAGGGCAGATCTTGCTTTTCGGAATCCCATGTAGTGAAGCCGTGTGTTTCGGGGCCCACGCCCATGAACATCGAAGCCCAGTTGACGCCGGAAGACGACGGCAGCACCGAGCGCTTGTGCAAGGTGACGCTACCCCCTTGCATCAGCATACGGATATTCGGGATGTCGTGTGCCTTGTCCAAGTCGTGCGCCGCCCATCCGTCCAGCCCGATGAGCACCACATGTTTCGCGCGGGGCTGTGCCTGAGCCGACATTGCGAAAAGCAAGAAAACCAACAAAATAGCACAAAACCGCAGGCACATTTCTGGAATGCCAATGCGGACGGATTTTTCAGAATGCACTTTTTTCATATTGGATAATTAAGGGAGTGCAAACTTACATAAAAAAGTTGAATTTCAGGCCGAGGCAAAAAGTAGGAAGCAACTTCCGGCTACTTCCTACTTTGAACTTTTAACTTTTAACTCTCAACTTTTAATTTTATACCTCAATCATTGCGGAAGAGCTAAACCCATTGCTTAACTGTTCGCTATGGGATATATAGCCCAACTGATTAGACACAATACTGGTTCCGCCAATCCGAGCCTTTATGTTACGATGTGAGTGTCCGTATATCCAGAAGTCAATGCCGCTGTCGGCAATATAGTCGCCAAGTTCCACGGTGAACGCGCCATTGATCGTGCTGTTCCGAAATTCTTCAGCCGTGCATTGTTGCGTGGGTACGTGATGAGTGAGCACAATTTTTGTTTTGGCAGCGCTTTCCGAAACCGCTCGCTTAATGAATGCGAGACAACGCTCGTGCTCACGGTTGAAATCATCGGCTGTCAGTCGGTGCTTGCCATACATAATACGGTAAAAGTCGCTAACATTTCGCTCCGTCAGAAAAGCATTATACGGCTCAATCTTCGACCACAAAGTTGATACAATGATATCAACGTCTCCAACATGCACAATCCCGTTGTAGTAGGCGTGCACGTTGTGACGTATCTCTTTGCTGTAGCCTTCTGGCATGGAAGAGAGGTCGTAATATCCGTAAAAATCGTGGTTCCCCAAACAGACAATCACCTGTTTGTAATGGTTGCTTGCCCAATCCCAAAATTCGTATTGGGAATACGTGTCGCGTTCAGAATCAGGCAAGTCGAGATATGCTGTGTCGCCCGCAACAAGCAATATGTCGCCCGTCACTTCCAATGGATGCTCGGCAAGCCATTGCCGGTTTTGCGGGAACTCCAAATGCAGGTCGCTGACATATTGGATGCGCAGGCTTTGGGACCTGTACGATGCCATCTGCTGCATAATGTCAAGGAGTATGTCTGCACGTTCGATTTCATCTGACGGCAAGGCGCACTCCAACTCCTCAGAAAAATTGGGGCGTTGCAACATCGAGGCAAACTGTTTGGAAAGATAGGTGCGCACATCCTTGTCCGCCTTTTTGAAATATTCTACAAATTCAGGGCAATAGTTCAGCACGTAAACAATATCCTCAAAGTCCTTTGCGCCTCGCCAATCTTGTCCGCCCCGTGAAAACAGCGCCTCCATCTTTGTGGCGATATAATAGGTTGCCGGCAACCGGTAGATGGATCTGCCCGACTCCAGAACAAACCGTTCACGCTTGCCAAATCCGGGACGGTACCATCTGTTGCCAAACGACTGGCTCTTTTCGTCCATCGACATCACATCCACTTTC
>ONXT01000222.1 GCA_900321845.1 uncultured Bacteroidales bacterium
CCTTGGTGCTTTCCAGCTTGCCGCTCGGAAGATAGTTGTACTGCTTCTTTTTGCTGCCGTCGGCGTTGTATTCGAATTTGCGGATGCGAACCGGCTTGTTGCGGCTGTCATACACCACCTGCTTGATGCAGTGGCCGTCGTCATCGTACTCGTATGTCACCCGCGACTTCTGCCCGTAGTTGGCGTACTCGATTTCCTCCACCTTTTTCCCATTGGCATTGTAAGTCGTCTGATGGTCCAAATAGCGGGTTTTGGAGCCGGCAGCCGTATTCCACTCCTTTACCACCAAGTTCTTGCGATTCTCGCGCTTGTCTGTCGTCGCCTGCCCCGCGAGGAACGACGTGGAAAAGAGGGCGAAAGAGAGTATCAAAAGTATTTTTTTCATGTTTCTTTTAATCATTCAGAAATTTGTTGAAATTAAAAAATCGGTTCTTGTAAAAAAAATTGGGCATATTCATCTATAGAATTTCATCGGCATATCTGCCATCGGATACCTGCACGCATAAAGAATGTGGAGTTCAGGCAGACATTACCCGCCACCCAGCCTTTGCTTTTCCATCCCATTTCAAGATAAGGGTCGATAAAGCGGCTATGATAGGAGACGCGCGCTTTGAGCAAGCCTCCTGCAAGTCCTTTTGCGGTATAGAAGGACATCTCCTTGGGCTGCACCCAAAGCATGGCAGTGGCTCCTATTTGCATCCGATTATTAAGTAAAGGGAAATCAATGAGGCCTGCCTCAATACCGCCAAAGTGGTGGTGAAGGTTGTTATAGCTGTGCAACGAGGCATAAAGGTTGAACTTGGGTGCTTGCAAATATAAATCGAGAGAAACGTTGTCGCCGAAGGAGGTCAGGTAGTGGCGGAACGCGAAGTTACCGTAATAGGCTCCTTCTTCAGTATTGGCCAAACGGATACGTGAAAACCCTATCATCATAGGCGATAGGAAGTTAAAGACATCCAGACCGACTTGGCGTTTCAGGTATTTACGTCCTTCCTCCGTGATATCGTCATACATGATGTAGCGGTTGATTCCTACTCCACTCGGATGGACACCACGTGCGGCGTAGGGCTTGTCAGGGAAACAGAGCGCGTCAATCCATGCATTCATATCCATACCTGTGAAATCCCGTGATGCAATGGTGTTTTCCACAGCATTACGTTCCATTATCCCTTTGTCGCCCAAACCACGTGCGCAACTGTTGATGTAGATGATGTTTTGGATGGAATACATGATGTACAGAACTTCATTGTCGAGGTTCTGGTGATAAAAGAACTCATTGGATTGGAGATTGCGGACAATTTGCACTTCCGCCTCATGGCCAGCACTCATCAGGCGCACGAAGTCGGAATGGCGGTAGTCGCATAACCTTTCGAGGTCTTCGTCTTTCACGCGATTCACAGCTATGGAACTTTTGCCGAAGGGGAAGGTCAACACCTCATTGAAACTGTTGATGCCGTATTGGTTCATCACTGCACGGTGATATTCCTCGTGAAGCCACGGAACTCCCAATGGCAGCCACTGACTCAGCACATCGAAGCCGCTGATGAACATACGTTGCAGGAAAATCTGGGCACCTTTGCTCTTTTTGATGCGTATATTCTTAAAGCCGAAATGCACTGCAGTATAAAAATCCGTCGAATAGGCAAGCGAAGCCTCCATGCCGGGATTCATGTAGGATTTGAAAAAGCCTCCTGTCGTCTTATAGGCATAAATCTGAGAAGGGAGGTCAACCAAAGGCATGTCCAAGTACACCTTTCCGATACTGTCGGAATAGAAAATCAGATTGTTGTCAAAGCCACGCTGTCCACTAACAAGCAATGGCAATGAAAAGATGTACAACAACAGGCTCAATGTTAGCCACTTTTTCATTCTGTTTCAGGTTTCAAACGTTTATGACCACGGTAAACAAATCCAAATCATAGATTTGTCCTGCTTCGGTGACGGTGATGGTTTGGGTGACGGGTGACGGGACTTCGTTGGTGTTTTCGGTGAAGGTAAACACCTCGTAGGTGCCCGGCAGAAGCTGCTGGAAGTAGTAGTAGCCGTCGAGGCCGACGCGCACGTCGTCGAAGTGGTAGGGGTCGCCCGCGCGCCGTATATAGACGCGGTGCTCGTAAGCCCACCCGCTGCCGCGGTCGCTGCCATTGTGGATATAACTAGCCCATACTTGCCCGCGCACCATTGACGTGCCGTAAGCCTTGCCCTCGTGGGCGTATATCGTGGGCACAGTGACGGTCTCGCCGCCTGCCAGCTTCACGGTTTCCGATACTGCAATCCGCTCACCGGTGGCGAG
>ONXT01000216.1 GCA_900321845.1 uncultured Bacteroidales bacterium
ACATCACCTTCATCACATCCTCGTTCGTGAGATGGGTGATGTAATTCCCAATCTGAATCTTGGACAGCACTTCTTGGATGTTTTCTTCCCGATAGGGCTGGTTCACGAATGCTTGTTCCAACTCTGTGATGTCGCTGGGGGAGAAGAAGTCGCCGCAGAAGTGGATGTCGGTGATGCGTCCTTTGAGGATGGACATGTCAACCTCTACAGTGCCCGCGGCGGTGCGGATGGCCTTGGTGTAGTTGAACTGGGGAGAACTCCCGAAATTCCACTCCCATGTGGCGTACTTTTCATCTCGCAACAGCCCGATGGCGCGTACATCCTCATCGCTGAACGTATATTCTTGAGTGTCAGTTGAATGGCTTCTTACATAATTCATCAATTCTGCGGTGAATTCCTTGATTTCCATCTTTTGGGGCAGATGGTCGCTGATGTTGGTGACGCGCTTGCGCACCGACTTCACTGCCTTGTCTTGGAATTTCAGCGGGTTCACCTTCAGGGCCGCCGAGATGTCTTCCATCTCCGAGGAGAAAAGGAGGGTGCCGTGGTGGAGGGTTTTGTCGTTGAATACGCACTGTGCGGTGCCAGAGAACTTCTGCCCGTCAATCATCAGGTCGTTGCGCCCTTCGAAAGTCGCTGCCACGCCGAGCGATTGCAGGAAGGCGATGATGGGTTCTGTGAACGCCTTGAAATCGCGGTGGCTGCCCGCCTCGATGAAGGTGTAGTTGAGGTTGCCGAGGTCGTGGAAAACCGCTCCGCCGCCCGTCAGCCGTCGCACCACTTTGATATGCTTCTCTTTGACAAAATCCAAGTTGATTTCCGCCGCCGTGTTCTGGAACTTGCCCACGATAATCGCCGGCTCGTTCCGCCAGAGCATGAAGATGTCGTCGGTGAAATGCTGCAGCAAGAACTCCTCCGTAGCCAGATTGAAATAGGGGTCCGTGAATGGTGATGAAATGCAAAGCATGATGTTGACCGACTATTTCTTTTTCAGTTTGTACTTGATGATGCAGTGGATGGCGTGGAAGCCGTCGCGCCAGCCGATTTTCTTGCCTTCGGAAAAACGGCGGCCGTAATAGGAAATCGGGACTTCGCAAATGCGCACGTCCTTCATCTTTGCGAGCTTGGCTGTGATTTCCGGCTCGAAACCGAAGCGCTTCTCTTGCAGGTTGATGCGCTTGATGATGTCGGCACGGAAGAGCTTGTAGCAGGTCTCCATGTCGGTCAGGTTCAGGTTGTTGAATAGGTTCGATAGCCATGTCAGCCAGCGGTTGCCGATGGAGTGCCAGAAGAACATCACTTGGTGAGGCCGTCCTCCGAGGTAGCGCGATCCATACACCACATCGGCGCGATTGTTGAGCAGTGGCGGCAATAGCAGATTGTACTCCTCCGGATCGTACTCCAGGTCGGCATCCTGAATGATGATGAAGTCGCCGGTGGCATCGTGAAACCCTCTGTTCACCGCTGCACCCTTGCCCTGATTCACCTCCTGCCGGAAGTAGCGGATCTCGGCTTCGGGGTGCGCCTCCATATACGTCCGCACCATCTCTGGCGTGCGGTCCTTGGAACAGTCATCCACAATGACCAGCTCCTTCTCTATGTCTGATATTAGTTTGACTTTCAGCACGTAATCCAATATCTGCGTGACTGTTTTCTCTTCGTTATAAACAGGAATGACGATGGATAGTTTCATCTATTAATGTATTATATTCAATTCTAAAGTTTTCTTTTCAGTTTCGGCACGATTTCGTTTTTCCATTCGGCGAAGGTCCCCTCTTCGATTTTCCGGCGGGCGGTGTCCACGAGTTCAAGGTAGAAGTGGAGGTTGTGGAGGGAGCCGATCATCGGACCGAGGATCTCGTTGGCGGCATAAAGGTGACGGAGGTAGGCGCGGCTGTAGATGCGGTCAGCTTCGAGGTCGCTGTTTGCATCGATGGGGGAGAAGTCGAACTTCCACTTCTCGTTGCGCATGTTCATCATGCCGTCCCAAGTGAAGATGTTGGCGTTGCGGCCGTTGCGGGTGGGCATCACGCAGTCGAACATATCAACGCCGAGGGCGATGTTCTCGAGAATGTCCGCCGGCGTGCCCACTCCCATCAAGTAGCGCGGCTTGTCTTTGGGCAGAATCTGGCAGCAGAAGTCAGCCATTTCGTACATCATATCGACGGGTTCCCCCACTGCGATGCCGCCGATGGCAATGCCATCACAGTCGAGTTTGGTTATCTCCTCCACCGACTTGGAACGCAGGTCCTTGAACACGCTGCCCTGCACAATCGGGAAGAGCGTTTGTGAGTGGCCGTACTTGGGCTCCGTCTCTTTGTAGCGTGCCCAGCAGCGCCGCAGCCAGCCGAGCGTGATGTCGAGCGACTTGCGCGCATATTCGTAGGTGCAAGGGTAGGGAGGGCATTCATCGAAAGCCATCATGATGTCGGAGCCGATGATGCGCTGAATGTCAATCACTTTTTCGGGTGAAAAGAGGTGCCGCGAGCCATCGATGTGTGATTGGAACCATACCCCCTCTTCAGGTTTGATCTTGCGAATGCCGCTGAGCGAGAAGACCTGGAATCCGCCGCTGTCGGTGAGTATCGGGCGGCTCCAGCCGTTGAACTTGTGAAGTCCGCCGGCGGCCTCCAATACCTCCAATCCCGGACGCAGGTAGAGGTGATAAGTGTTGCCGAGTATGATTTGAGCTTTTACCTGTCTTTCTAAATCGTTGATATGCACTGCTTTGACTGAACCAACCGTGCCTACGGGCATGAATATCGGAGTCTTGATGTCGCCATGGTCGGTGTGGATGATTCCTGTACGCGCAGAGCTTTTTTCGTCCCTCGATTCAATTATAAACCGCATTTTGTTAGTATTTTGCGGCAAAAATAAATTATTTCTTTGAATCTTTACGATACTTTTGTAAAATATTATTAACCTTATAATGTCACTGCTTACTTTATCGCCCATTGCACTCGTATGCTTGATTTCTTTAGGGATTGTGGCACTCCTCCTGTTGGTTTATTACTTCGGGTTGTTCGGTCCCTTCGTGTTCCGTAAGGAAAAAAGTCGCACTTCCAACGAGGATCTGCCGCCAATCTCCATCGTGATTACCGCGCATAACGAAGCCCATCACCTTGTGGAGTCCCTGCCCGTGATCCTGACGCAGGAGTACCCCGATTACGAAGTCGTGCTGGTGAACGACAATTCCCAGGATGAAATCGAGCAGCTCGCCCTCGAATTGAACAACCGCTACCATCACCTCCATTACGTGAACATGGGTTCGTCTCGCTCAACGATGGAGGGGCGTAAATTCCCATTCGCCATTGGCATTCAGGCGGCATCCAATTCCACCGTCGTCTTTACCAACTCTTCCTGCATCCCCTCCAGCCCCTTCTGGCTGCAACACATCGCCAGCAAGTTCGTCCGTCAGAAAGAGGTGGTGCTGGCCCATACGACCTACCAGTCGCGCGGCGGCTTGCTCAACAAGTGGCTGCACTACGACGCGTTGGTGAATTCCGTGCGCGCATTCTCCTATACATTAGCTAAAATGCCCGTTCTGGCTGATTCTCACAACCTTGCGTTCAAGCGACATCTCTTTTTCGACAA
Organism: uncultured Bacteroidales bacterium; assembly: GCA_900321845.1. Classification (GTDB taxonomy): domain Bacteria; phylum Bacteroidota; class Bacteroidia; order Bacteroidales; family WCHB1-69; genus UBA1756. The sequence goes on from ONXT01000216.1 coordinate 3,595, forward strand.
TAAAGAGAAGTTTTTCGCGTTATCAAGATTGCCATTTGGAGAGGACAATATATTTATTAACCAAGTGGCAAACGGCAAAATGTGTGATGTTGCAGTAGATCCCGAGGCGGTGATTTATCAGACCCCCATCTCCTTCTCCGACTGGCTTCGCAACAAGCGTTACGAATTGGTCAGCCAGAGCTACTATCGTGCATTGCATCGCTTCGTGCTCCAATGTTACAACTGGCTCTCCTTCCTCTTTTATCCCGCCGCCATCGCCAGCATCGCCCTGGCCGCGCTGGAGATGAATTGGCTCGCGCTCGGCATCGGCATCGGTGTCACTTTGTTGAAATTCGGCATGCAATTCATGGTCTTCCACAAAGGCGCGAAGAAAATGGGCGAAAAGGGCGCCGCTGTGAGCATGCTCTTCTTCGACCTGTTTTTCCTCTTATTGCAACCTTGGATTTATCTGGCCTCTAAATTTGAAAAATCACGATGGATTTAAAGAATTCGACTTCAGAAAAAGCAAAGCGCGATGCCCAATTGGTGAAGGATGCGCTTGAAAACGGCAGCCAAAAGGCTTATTCCGACTTGATGAGCTACTATCGCGATCCCCTCTACTACACGCTGCTTAAAATGATGAAAAATCCCTACGATGCGGAAGACCTGACCATCGAAGCCTTTGGCAAGGCCTTCAAGAATCTGGAGAAATACACGACCGACTATGCTTTTTCCACTTGGCTTTTCAAAATCGCCATCAACAACTGCATAGACTATATGCGGCGTAAGAACACATCGCCGCAATGCGTGGACGAGGATTTCGGCGTGTTTGAGAACACCTCTGAACCCGATTCCGTCCAGTCGCAGGAGGAAAGCTATATGATGAAGGAGCGGGCCCGCGTGATGCACTGGGCCGTCGAACAGCTCCGCCCCAAATACCGCACCCTTATCGAACTGCGCTATTTCCAGGAATTGTCCTACGAGGAGATTTCCAAAGAACTGAACATCAGTATGAACAACGTGAAAATCCAGCTGTTCCGCGCCAAGTACATGCTCTCCGCCATTATGGATAAAATGAAAAACGCGATATGATTTATCCGTGGGGCGACGAACGACGATTCAATTCCTACAAACGATTCCTATCCCATAAGTTCGGTACGCGTGTGCAAAAGCTCACGATTGATGCCGGATTCACCTGTCCCAACCGCGATGGGAGTGTGGGCACAGGCGGCTGCACCTATTGCCTGAACGACGCCTTCAACCCCTCTTATTGCCAGCCCGCTAAGTCGGTTGCCCAGCAGTTGGCGGAGGGAATGGAGTTCCATCTCAACCGTTACCGTCGGGCGGGTGCTTACTTGGCTTATTTCCAGGCGTTTTCAAATACCTACGCTCCGTTGGAGAGGTTGAAGGAAATCTATGCCCCCGCCCTCGACAACCCCGCCGTCTGCGGACTCATCGTCGGTACGCGCCCTGATTGCATCGACGAGGCGAAGCTGGACTTCTTCGCCGGTTTGCAGCGCAAGTTGTTCGTCTCCATCGAGTATGGTGTGGAGTCGTGCGATGACCGCACATTGAGGCGCATCAACCGCGGACATGACTTCGCCGCTGCCGTACGCGCCATCAGGATGACCGCGGAGCGTGGAATCCACTGCGCCGCCCATTTCATCTATGGCCTCCCCGGCGAAACCCCCGATACTTGGTCCCGTGACCTGCAGTCAATCAACGAATTGCCCATCAACGGCATCAAATTCCATCAACTCCAATTGATTAAAGGCACGCCGATGATTCAGGACTTCGCCCAGCATCCCGCCGACTTCCACCTTTTCGATCAGCCCTCCTATATCGATTTCATTGTCCAGATAACCGAACGCCTCAATCCCGCTTTCGTCATCGAACGCTTTGCAGGCGAGGTCCCCCCTCGGTTCCTGTATCAAAACACGTGGGGGACGGTCCGCTATGATGTCGTGCTTCAGAATATCGAAAAGAAGATGGCGGAATTGGACACATGGCAGGGGAAATTTTTTAACCGCTAATCCTCCGCATCATTTCATTTTTTTCTTCGTTTTTTTATTAAAAACGGAGAGAGGAAATGCCCTCTTTTTAACAATAAGCATAGGTAAGAGCGCAGGTGTCTTATTGTAATTGAATATTTACATAAAATTATATATTTTTGTGAAAAAAATGTTATTTTTGTTGTTTTGCTATGGAAAATATTGATAAAAATTATTTTGTATCGTTAACGTAAAAGAATAATTTGTATATTTGTCGCTCATTATGTTTTGCTAAAATTTCTTGATTTTTAGGACAATTAACAATAATCATTAAATAAATATTCCGCTTATGAAAGCAGCATTTACCCCTTTCACATCTTTAACTACGAGTTGCGTCACCCGTATGGTGCGCCGCGCTATGGGTTTGTTTTTTGCATTCTTTCTCCTGATCCCGTTGGATATGCAGGCTCAAGACAAGCCTGCGGTGGCCATGGGGGATTCATGGACAGAGCAAACCGGCATGTATTCCCGTTTCACCCCCAACCGCTATAGTGCCAAGGGCATCTACTCCGGTTATACTGCGGGTGACGAGTTGACGGAACTCCGTACCCGCGACTCCAAGACATTCTCTAACGGCAACGGCACCAATGACCTGTTCTACATTGGCCGTCTCCATTACAAGAATGAAAATGGCAAGTGGAGCGACATCGACGTCTCCATCAAGCAAACTTCCACTCCGAAGTACGAGGGCTACGACTACCAGAACCTCACCAACGACTTCAAGACCTACTACTCCACCGACCCCACCAAGGGTTTCATCATGGACTGTGAAGGTCATTCCTATACCTTGGCCCAAAACTACGGTTTTTCCGTAGTGGCCAACGCCAGCGACCCAGGCAAGGCCATCGCTACACAGGGCTCGCTGTCGAAATCGGATTTCCGCACTTTGAAGGTGCGGAACTACGCCTCCGGCATCGACTATGAGATGATTCAGACCAGCCAAGGCGTGGAAACCGGCTTCTGGCTCCGTAACAAGAGCGCCTACCAGAACGCCTCCTCCGGCTACCTGATGATGGAACAGACCATTGATCTGCCTGCCGGCTGTGCTCTCGCCGTGGACGGCAAGGTACAGAAGGGCGACTTCACGGCATCTTCGTTCGCGTTGCTCGCTCCCAATGGCACCCCGGCTGTGACCTTCAAGAAAGTCACCCTCTATGATGCCGCCTTCTCCTACGACGAGATCATGCAGGACGTGGAAATGAACGCCCTCGCCCCGCAGATCGGCAAGGACGGCAAGCCGATTGCCGACAAACGCGACAGCCACCGTTTGGATGTGCAGTACGTGGTGAAGAGAGAGGGCAACCAAGCCAAGGTCTGCTTCCTCATCCCCGTCGCCTGGCTGAACCAGCCCGACAGACTCTTCCCTGTCTATGTGGACCCCTACTACTATGCAGAGAACGTGACCACGGGAAGCACTACTTGTACCTCTTCTTACGTAATGTATTGTACCTACTATCACGATGCACGGTGGGATTACCGTATCAGCAGTGCCGCCCTGAGCGCCGCCGGTCTGACCAACGGAGCGACGATTTCAGCGATGGGACTGCTCTGTTCCGCCACGCCTGGGCAAACTGTTGCCAATGCCCGCATCGACCTGAGCAACTACTATAGTTCGTGGTCTGCAGGAACCTCAACTTGGATGAACAGCGGTTGGCAGAACTGCTACTACGCCTCCTCTTTGCCCACCCCGACAGTGAGCGCCTCTACTTGGAACAACTACACCTTTAGCAGTTCGTTCCCCTATAACTCCTCGAATGGAGGACTCGTGTTCCGCCTGACCCGTGACGGTAGCGGTTGGTCGAGTGGTGGCGGCCACTATGTGACTGGCAGCACAACCACCGATGCGAAGTCTATGTATAGCGATAGCGGCAATGGTGCTTATCCCTTTGAGAGTTCCAGCGCATCATCTACCTCAGCTTACATTCCTTGTATGCGTCTGACCTATAGCGGAGGTGCACCGATTGTGGAAACTCCCTGCGATATGTGGGGCGGTTCGGGTACCTCATCCAATCCCTACACCATCTCCAATGAGGCTGGTCTCGTCTGCCTGCGTAACAACGTAAACCAAGGCATCAGCTACAATGGGAAGTATTTCCGCCTGACGGCCGACATCGCCCTGACAGGCTCCTTCAACACGGGAACAAGCAGCGCCCCCATCGGCAGTTCGTTTGCTTTCCAAGGTTCATTCGATGGTAACAACCACACCATCAGCAACTTGAACCTCTCAGCTGCCGCCGCTTCTCAAGCTCTCTTCGGCAACACCAGCGGGGCTGTGATTTCCAACCTTACCGTCCGCGGTACCAACCAAGGCACCTATCAAACCGGCGGTATTGTGGGTAACGCCACCAACACCATCATCGAAAACTGCGTCAGCTACGTGACCTTCAGCGTCAGCAGTTACCAACGCGGTGGTATTGTGGGTACAGCTACAGGATGTGCCATCAGCGAGTGTACCAACAATGCCAACTTCACCGCTTCATACGGCTCTGGCGGTATCGTGGGTGAAGCTACAAACACGCAGATCATTGACTGTATCAACAACGGCAACCTGACCACCGCCTCCTACAACATCGGCGGTATCGTCGGCCGTCTGTTGACGGGCTCCATCGTCAACGACTGCGTGAACTATGGTTCCATCACCACCACCAGCACCTACTCGACCACTTCGACGAACTATGGTATCGGCGGTATCGTCGGCTATTCAAACTACGGTTCCGCCGTGAGCACTGCGGTCATCACCAACTGTACCAACCGCGGTTCCATCACCTCCACCTGCTACCTCACCGGCGGCATCGTGGGTTACCACTACTATTATGGGCATATCACCTACTGTAACAACTACGGCAACATCTCCACCACAGGCAGCCCCTATTATGTGGGCGGTATCGTGGGACGCAACTATGGGTACAACTCCACCTATCCCACCCGCATCGACTACTGCAACAACTATGCCAATGTGAATGGTTACGAATATGTGGGTGGTATCGCCGGATACACCTACGGTTATGGCTCCTCGGAAAGTTCCAACGGGTTTGTTACCTATTGTGTCAATTCAGGTGAGATTACAGGTCGTTACTACTATACGGGCGGTATCGCGGGATATGCATATTATGTCCAATTCCGCAACAATACCAATAACGGCCCTGTCACGGGTGCCGGTTATTACACGGCTGGTATCGCAGGATATTGCTACTATGGCTATTACCAACAATACAACATCAACAATGCTGATATCACGAGCACTTCCTACTACACTGGTGGTATCTTTGGCTATAGTTATTACAATTACTACAACCAATATAATGAAAACAGGGGAGATGTTACTGGCGGAGGACTATATACAGGCGGTATCAATGGCTATAATTATGGTAGTAGCTATTACTGCCGTTACAACCTCAACAGCGGTAATGTGAGCTCCACCTCCTATTATGTGGGCGGTATCAAC
>ONXT01000215.1 GCA_900321845.1 uncultured Bacteroidales bacterium
AGGCAATCTCGCTGTCGGAGGAACGGGGAAGACTCCTCATGTGGAGTACCTCGTTCGTCTGCTCTCCTCCCAATACCGCGTAGCCACATTGAGTCGCGGCTACAAACGTCAAACTGAGGGCTTTTTATCCACTCACCAAAATCAAAATCTGACCGCAGAGGAGATAGGTGACGAGCCGATGCAGATGCACGTAAAGTTCCCTGAAATGGAGGTGACCGTTTGCGAACAACGTAGAGAGGGGCTCATTCGTTTACAGGCATCGGGAAGTCACCCTGATGTGGTGCTTTTGGACGATGCGTACCAGCACCTGAAAGTTCGCTGCGGACTGAATATCCTCCTTACCGATTTTTCGCGTCCTTATTGGCGCGACTTGCCCCTGCCCGCGGGAAATCTCCGTGAGTTCCGTTCCGCTGCGAAGTCCGCCGATGTGGTCGTCGTCACCAAGGCGCCGGCGGATTTGACGCAAGAGGAGGCCTCCGTTTTTGCACGTAAAAACGGCCTCCACCAACAAAAACATCTGTTTTTTTCCACTTATCAATATGAGAAACCCGTGCCCCTCACGCCTTCGTCCGCCGATTTTCGTTTCAACGGGCAAACCCACATCCTGCTTCTGACCGGCATTGCCAATCCGCAACCTCTTTTATCTCATTTAAGAAACCAATTTTCTGATATTGAGCATGTTTCATTTCCTGATCATCATCAGTTCACGGAAGATGAAATCGATAGGCTGTGCCAAAAATTGGCCAAGTATGGTGGCAATTCCGCGATTCTGACGACTGAAAAGGATGCCATGCGTTTACAAAGTGGCAATCTAAAAAAAATCGTATCTTTGCACCCCTTTTTCGCTATTCCGATAAAAGTGGAATTTTTGTTTGATTCGGATAAAGAGTTTAATAAAATAATAATAGACTATGTTGCAAAAAATTGATTTAGAGCCGATTAAAGAAACTGCTTGTTTTTTCGAAAACAACATTTCCAACAAGCCCGAAGTTGCCATCGTTTTAGGTTCAGGATTGGGAGGGCTGGTCAAAGACCTTCAGATTGAACATGAATTTCCTTATAAAGATATTCCCAACTTTCCGATTTCAACCGTGAAAGGGCACAAAGGCACGATGATTTTCGGAAAATTGAACGGAGTGGATGTGATGGTGATGAACGGCCGTTTCCACTATTACGAAGGTAACGACATGCGCACGATCACTTTCCCGATTCAGGTGATGCACCAGATGGGCGTTAAAAAGCTTGTGCTTTCCAATGCGGCGGGCGGTATGAACCCCACTTTCGACATTTCCGACATTATGATTATCACCGACCATATCAACCACATGGGCAACAATCCGCTGATGGGGCCGAACGATGACGATTTGGGGCCGCGTTTTCCGGATATGAGCGAGGCTTATTCCCATAGGATTATCAAGTTGGCAAAGGAAATCGGCAGGGAGTTTAATATCAAGCTGCAACACGGGGTTTATATTGGTGTTACCGGTCCCACTTTCGAGACCCCGGCGGAGTACCGTATGTATCATATTTGGGGTGCGGATGCCGTTGGCATGTCCACGGTTCCGGAAACAATTGTGGCGCGCTATCTTGGTATGGAAGTTTTCGCCCTGTCGGTCATTACCGACTTGGGAGTGGTCGGCCAGATTGAAAAGGCCTCTCACGACGAGGTGCTTCACGCCGCTGAAAAGGCTGAGCCGAAGATGGTGAAGCTGGTCAGTGAACTGGTTGCCCGCTGGAAATAGCCATTTTCTGAGAAATCGAGCAATAAAAAAGACTAAGAATGAATCCACTCTTAGTCTTTTTTTTTGTCAATATTATTTATTAGTCCATTTTCACCTTTTCCGCGAACTGCTTTGCTCTTGCGGCCCCTTCGCCGGTGTTGATCAGGACGGTTTGTCCGTTTTTGATTTCGCCAGTTTCGAGGGCTTTGTAGAAGCCTGCGAGGCAGACGGCGGCGGCGGGTCCGAGGAGAACGTTGCGTTCTTTCCATGCAATCTTCGCGAAATCAACGAGTTGTGATTCTTTCACGCGCAGGAATGTACCTCCGCTTTTGCGCACGATGGGTGCCAGAATCGGGTACATGCCCGGATTGCCGGTGGAGAGGATGGAAACCATGGTCTGAGGATTGGGAATGACGGGGAAGTCCTTTTCGTAGCCGTCGGCGAAATTGCTCTTGAGGGCGCGTTCCCACCCCTGTACCATCGGGTCGCAGGTGTCTTGCTGAATGAGCACCATTTTGGGTAGTTTCACATCAGGAAATGCGTTATTGATTTCGCGCACGCCCTTGTCAACGGCGATGGGGCCGGTGCCACCGCTAACGGCCTGCACATACACGTCGGGCATACGTCCCATTTGGCGCAGGAACTCGAAAACCATCGTCTTCTTGGCTTCCACGCGGATGGGGTCGATGTTGCCACCGGAAATCAGCACGTGGTTTTGCTTGTGGAAATCGGCGGCCTGTTTCTTGGCTTGGCTGTAGTCGCCCTCGCTGATGACGAGGTTTTGTCCGTGGGAGCGGATTTCTGCGACGGTGTCCTCGCATACGCAGTTGGGCACGAAGACGGTGAATTTCACGCCGGCGAGCGAGAGGTATTTGCTGAAGGCGGTGGCGGTGTTGCCGGTGGAGGCAAGACAGTACTCCTTCACGCCGTTCTCCTTGAGGATGCCAGCGGCCATGGCGGCGGCCACATCCTTGAACGAATTGGTGCCTCCGTTCAAGTCGTTCCTGTAAACCATTGCCTTACAATCGATTCCGTATTTTTCTTTGGCGAATTTCTCTAAAAATGACCACTCTTCAATTGGAATGGCACCCTCGTTGCAGGTGACAATATTCTTTGTGTCTTCCAAAGGCAGAAAATCGAAATAGTGCCAGAAATTCTGGGGATTTCCCTTGAACAATTCCGTGAGTTTGTGATAATCAGTGTTGTACTTGACTTCCACGTGATTGCTGCCGCATTGGGGGCACACTTGGTCGTGATTGAACCATTCGCGGAAAGAGGCAATCTCATGACCGCATTTTTTGCAAACCAAAGTATATTTCATATAGTAATCGTTGATTTATTGAATTATTGAATCGTGTATTTGTTGAGCGGGCAAAAGTACGATTTTTTCCTTAACGAAAGATAGGGGGGGGGAGGAATTGTAGATTGAAAAAATTGCAAAAAAAACTTTTCACTTTAACAAAATGTTACTAATTTTGCACGGTCGGATTGAATATTTTAATTTACTTATAATCAAGAAATTATGGAAACATCAAACATTGCATTGGTTACAGGTCGTGCGAATCGCGAACTGTCGGAGAAAATCGCCAAACATCTCGGTATTTCGTTGTTGGACGAGGAGATTGTTCAGTTCAAGGATGGGGAGATTCAGGCATACTACAACGAAACGATTCGCGGCAAACACGTTTTTATCATCCAACCCACCTTCGGACCGGCCGAGAACATCGTGGAACTGCTGATTCTCATTGATGCCGCCAAGCGCGCCTCTGCCGCCGAAATCGTGGCTGTGGTGCCCTATTACGGCTACTCCCGCCAAGACCGCAAAGACAAGCCGAGAACCTCCATCGGTGCTAAACTGATGGCCAACCTTCTTACCGCTGCTGGTATCAACCGACTGATTACCATGGATTTGCATGCCGATCAGATTCAAGGTTTCTTTGAAGTTCCGGTTGACCACCTCTATGCTTCCACCGTCTTTTTGCCTTATATCCGCAATCTGAAATGGGATAACCTTTGCATCGTTTCCCCCGATACTGGCGGTACCAAGCGCGCTTCCACCTACGCTAAAGTGCTCGACTGTGATTTCGCTATCGGCTTTAAACAACGTGTGAAAGCCAACGAGGTAGCCGCTCTTCAAATCATCGGCAACGTGGAAGGGAAGAACGTAATTCTTCTTGATGATATCATTGACACCGGCGGCACGCTCTGCAAAGCAGCTCAACGAGTGAAGGAACTTGGTGCCAAGACCGTCTATGCGATGTGTACACACGCCCTCCTCTCCGGCAACGGCCTGGAAAACATTGAAAATTCCACCCTCGATAAAGTGGTCGTGACCGACACCATCCCTCTCAAACGCGGTTCTTCCAAAATTGAAGTGCTTTCCATCTCCGAACTCGTCGCCGACGTGATTGAAAGCGTGGTCGACCATACCTCCATCGCCCCGCATTTCGAGATTGGAAATATATA
>ONXT01000276.1 GCA_900321845.1 uncultured Bacteroidales bacterium
GGGCACGTTGCACACGCCGACATTGGATTTGTTCGTACTGTAAGCGAAATCAGTGATTTGCGCTTTTGTATTGGAAATGCAATTGAACATCGTGGTTTTACCCGTGTTGGTCAACCCGATGATGCCACATTTTAAGCCCATTGTTTTTCTAATTAAAATGATTAATGACCTGCGTTCAGCGATTAGCGATTAAAAGCCAAGGACGACGTCTTCAACGGATTTGATTTCGGGAAGATGTTGCTTGACCATGGCTTCGATGCCGTTTTTCAGGGTCATTTTGGCATGGGGGCAGGAGCCGCAATGGCCTTGCAGTTTCACTTTCACAACATTGTCGGGGGTGAGTTCAACGAATTCCACATCGCCACCGTCGGCTTGGAGGTAAGGACGCAATTGGTCAATAATGGCGATGACTTTCTGTTCTAAGGTCGGATTTTCCATAAATTGATTCTAATTTGATTGATTTTATTTGATTATCATGATTACTATCCATTTCTCGAATGGGGTGCAAAGATACAACTTTTTCAAGAATGGGAAGGGACCTACTCCTCATTTGCGGAATCGTCCAGAATGACTTTCGACTGCAACAGGTGAATCTGCGGCAGGGCCAAGGCGAGGCGCATTCCCCAATTGTCGTAGAAATTATAATAGAGTGAGGCCACGGCGTTTTCTTTTGCCGAAAGGCTCTCTTTAGAATAGAGGATCAGGAAGTCCTTGAAGTCGGTGTAGATGTCCGATAGCAGTTCGGAGAGGGAGATTGGGGAGGAATCCATGGTGTCGCCGTTCAGGTCAACGGCGGCGAAAAAGTCGTTGTCGCCGAGATATTCGGCGAGGCGGTAGCGCATGATCTCGTACTCCTCTTCCGTGACGAAACGCTCGTTGGACGAATTGTCGTCGACCTCCACATTCGGGAGAAGCGCGCCTTTCAGATAGAGGGCGGGGAGCATCTTCTGGAGGAATGCGTAGGTTTCCGAAAGCTCGTTCTGCGCCATCTTATCAATGAAGAGACAGAACTCTGAGGCGAACATGAAGAACTCCGCAACGGCCTTCGACTTTACAACTTCCTCATTATTAATATTTTCCATATTATTGAAAAAAAGGCCATCTTTCATGAAAGACAGCCTTTTGTTTTTTTGAAAGTCAAAAAATTATTTTTTCTTGTCAACTTTTTCCATTGAGCACTCAATGTCAACGTTTTGTTTTACCAGATGGCCGTTGATGGTGAGGATGGAAGTGTCGTTGGTGACATTCAGATACTCGCATTCCTTCTTGTCATAAATGTGGCCGGCGGCGTACAAGGTGGTGGTGGAATCGGAAGCCACATTGTAGGGCGGGTTCGGGAGGGAGTCAACCAAGGTGGAATCTTGGATGTAATTCGTTGCAACTTTTTTGCAAACACACTCTTTTTTGCAGGACCCGAGCATGGCAACAACAGCAATGCCGGCAAAGATTAAAATTATTTTTTTCATTTTGATTAAATTTATTATTTACTTATCTAATTTACAGTCAATTATACGAATAACGCCCTCGCTTTCCGTGAACGTGCGGTTATAACTAAGGCAGTCATCCTCGCTCATTTTTCCCATCTCGCTCGTCATCACGTCATTTTTCGTAGCAGTGACATAACTTGTGGTGCAGATGCACTCTTTACCGCAAGAAGAAAACAAGACTGCGACAAACAGAATTGCTATAGCGGCCAATAGACTTTTCTTCATTTTTCTAATATTTGAAAATCGGCGGCAAAGATACATAAATTTTCAAAATGAATCGCATTTTTTTGAAAATGAATTATCAAATTCAATTTTCCGTAAAAAAACACCATCAACAATCCTCCGGCGAAACCGGCGGGATGGCTTTCGTTGCAGCATTTTTCTCCAATTCCCTTGCCTCGTTGAAGCAGTGGCGGCAAAGCGGCTCGTAACTGTCCTTTTCGCCCAACATCACCTGCTTCTGGCTGGCGACGAGGCGGTGTGAGAACTGCGCCTGACGGCCGCACTTCACGCAGATGGCGTGAGCCTTGGTAACATATTCAGCCACAGCCATCAACTGGGGCATCGAATTGAACGGCTTGCCCAAAAAGTCCATGTCCAACCCCGCCACAATCACGCGGATGCCGTTGTCGGCCAACTTGTTGCAAACATCCACAATCCCCTCGTCGAAGAACTGCACCTCGTCAATGCCGACCACTTCCACCGTCTCGATATTCACATACAACAAAATCTCTGCTGAATTGTGTACCGGAGTGGAAATCATAGAGTTGGCATCATGCGAAACGACCTCCTCCTCATCGTACCTTACATCGATGGCGGGCTTGAAAAGCTCGATTTTCTGGTGGGCGAACTCCGCTCGTCGGATTCGACGCAACAGCTCCTCCGTCTTGCCAGAAAACATCGAACCGCAAACAACTTCAATCCAACCTTGGTTGTTGCTTCTGTTAACTTTATTTTCTAAGAACATTTCAGGGTGATTTTATTGAAAAAAATGTTGTACTTTTGGACGCTTTTTTGAGCACGCAAAATTATAAAAAATCAATACCATTCGTCCTCGTTGTTATGAATAATTTTGAACAAGTTACCAACCTCAAAGAACAGTTGGTGAATGTGATTAACAATCTGACAATTATCCTTAATAATGCTGAAAAATTCTCTGCAATTGAGAAGGATATTCTACTGCAAAATCTACGTGACGCGTATCTTGCAGTTTTAAAGATGGAAACTGCAGAAAATGCGCCCCGTTCCTGCGAAGAATGCCAGCCCGAAAAAGAGATTGCGAAAGCAGAACCGGAACCCATCAAGGAGGAAACGACGCCGGAACCGGAACCCGCGCCGGCAACACCCGAAACGGAGCCTGAACCTCAGGCGGTTGAACCCGCCCCACAGGAGCAGCCGGCTCCCAAAGAGGAACACGCCCCACAAGAAACCGTCAGACC
>ONXT01000212.1 GCA_900321845.1 uncultured Bacteroidales bacterium
ACCTCGATGAGTGCATTGGAATTGCGGCGAACAATCATATCGGCCAGTTCGTCAATTTTTTTGAGGCTGTTTTGGATGAACTTCTGCCCGCCGAACCCCGGATTGACAGACATGATCAGCACCATGTCGAGATCTTGGATGATGTCGTCCAGCAACATGACGGGCGTGTGGGGATTGAGGGCGACACCCGCCAGCATGTCTTCGTTTTTGATTTGCCAAACCACTCTGTGCAAGTGGGTTACGGCTTCGTAATGGACCGTCAGCAGGTCGGCACCAGCCTTCTTGAAATCGGAAACGTAGCGTCCGGGATCCATGATCATCAGATGTACGTCCAACGGTTTCTCCGCCATTGTGCGGATGGCTTTCACGACGGGAAGCCCGTAGGAGATGTTCGGCACAAACATCCCGTCCATAATATCGAGGTGAAACCAGTCGGCCTGCGATTGGTTGACCATATTGATGTCTTTCGCCAGATTGCAGAAATCTGCGGATAGCATCGAGGGTGCAATGATAGGTTTCATTTTGCGTGAATTTTTAGAGTGCAAAGATACATATTTTAATTGGAATGAATAATTATTGTGAATTTCAAAAAAAACTTCATTTCTTTTTGAACAATCTCACTTTTGCTTTGTTATTCAGGCGATTTTTACGATGAACATACGTAAAATCAACAAAATAGAAATTATAAACCATTAAAATTCAATATCATGAAAATTAAATTGAGACCATTAGCAGACAGAGTCGTTGTAGAACCTGCCGAAGCAGAAGAAAAGACCGCCGGTGGCATCATCATCCCTGACACCGCAAAAGAAAAACCACAAAAAGGCACTGTTGTGGCTGTAGGACCTGGCAAAAAGGACGAACCGATGACCGTGAAGGTCGGCGATACCGTTTTGTACGGCAAATATTCCGGCACCGAAATCACCCTTGACGGAACGCACTATCTGATTATGAAAGAATCCGATATTTACGCTACACTGTAAGCTGTGAATAGCGATCTGTGAGTTGATTCAGCTCATGGGACACCCACAATTCATTACGAAATCATTAAAAACAAATCATTAAAAATTAGAACATTATGGCAAAAAACATAGTTTATGATTGGGAAGCCCGCGACGGCTTGAAAAAAGGTGTTGACGCCTTGGCGAATGCAGTAAAAGTAACCCTCGGACCGAAGGGCAGAAATGTGATTATCGACAAGAAGTTCGGTGCTCCGCACATCACGAAAGATGGTGTTACGGTTGCGAAGGAAATCGAATTGAAGGAACCCATCGAAAACATGGGCGCACAGATGGTGAAGGAAGTCGCTTCCAAGACCAACGACCAGGCTGGTGATGGTACCACCACCGCTACCGTTCTGGCTCAGGCAATCTTCAACACCGGTTTGAAGAACGTGACCGCCGGTGCCAACCCGATGGATTTGAAACGCGGCATCGACACCGCCGTTCAAACCGTTGTGGCCGAACTGAAGAAACTCTCCAGCGAGGTGGGCGACAGCAGCGAAAAAATCGCACAAGTCGCTACGATCTCTGCAAACAATGACGCCAATGTCGGCAGCATTATCGCAGAAGCTATGCAAAAGGTTAAGAAAGAGGGCGTCATCACCATCGAAGAGGCCAAAGGCACTGACACGAATGTCAAAATCGTGGAAGGTATGCAATTCGACCGCGGCTACATTTCCCCCTATTTCGTAACCGATGCTGAGAAGATGGAAGCCACTTATGAAAATCCGCTCATTCTGATTTACGACAAGAAAATCAGCAATATGAAGGAATTCCTGCCCATTCTTGAAAAGGCAGTACAAAGCGGTCGTCCGATGCTGGTCATCGCCGAAGACGTTGAAAGCGAAGCACTTGCCACGTTGGTTGTCAACCGTTTGCGCGGCGGTCTGAAGATCGTTGCCGTGAAGGCTCCTGGTTTCGGCGACAGAAGAAAAGCCATGCTCGAAGACATCGCCATCTTGACCGGCGGCACCGTCATCTCCGAAGATAAGGGCTTCAAACTCGAAGACGCCACTTTGGACATGCTGGGTTCTGCGGAAAAGGTTACCATCGATAAAGAGAACACGACGATTGTCAGCGGCAAGGGCAAGAAAGATGAAATCGCTGCCCGCGTCGGTCAAATCAAGGCTCAAATCGAAAAGAGCACTTCCGACTACGACCGCGAGAAATTGCAGGAACGTCTGGCCAAGTTGGCTGGTGGCGTTGCCGTCATCTACGTGGGTGCCGCTTCCGAAGTGGAGATGAAGGAGAAGAAAGACCGCTTCGACGATGCCTTGCACGCCACCCGCGCTGCCATCGAAGAGGGTATAATCCCTGGCGGCGGTGTCGGCTACCTGCGCGCCATCAAGGCCTTGGATAAGGTGAAAGTGGAACACGAAGACGAAAAGATCGGTGTTGACATCGTTCGTCGCGCTCTGGAGGAACCGCTCCGTCAAATCGTTGAGAACGCTGGTAAGGAAGGCTCCGTTGTAGTGGATGCAGTCTTGAAAGCGACAGGCAACGTTGGCTATAACGCTCGCACCGATGTTTATGAAGACCTCATCAAAGCCGGTGTCATCGATCCTACCAAGGTGGCCCGCGTAGCGCTGGAAAATGCTGGCTCTATCGCCGGTATGCTCCTGACCACCGAATGCGTTCTGGCGGAAATCAAGGAGGAAACTCCTGCTGCACCTGCCGGCGCCGGAATGCCCGGCGGAATGCCCGGAATGTACTAATAGACATTGACTTATACAGTCTAAGGTCAATAGAAAAAACGCGTCCGATGGATTTCGGGCGCGTTTTTTTATGATCTGACTGCTCTCAATGAATGTGAGGCTCTTCGTCAGAAGTCCTCCAATGCCGACTCTACCATCTCCAGCGCCTTGGAATGTTTCTCCACCAAACGTGCAATGCCGGAGCGCTTCCCTCGAAAAATATTGTGCTTCAAGTCGTTGCGTTTTACGTGAAGCGCTGTGAGGTTGCCCGATTGGCAGATGTTGCGGACATAATCCTCGTACGAAACGTTTCGCTCGTGGGTGAGCAGCCGGAGCGCGTCCACCACCTCCGGACTGAATCCTTCATCAAGCAGGTCGTTGAAAGTATAGGAGGTGTCCTCCACAACATCGTGCAGGAAACCGACAATCTGTTCGTTTTCGTTTTCCCCAGCCAAGCCAACGGCCAGCGGGTGCAGAATCACGGGATTTCCGTCGTAATCTTTTTGTCCTTCGTGGGCCTTCGCCGCCAATGCGACGGCATCGTCTATGCCTTTGTACATCCTTATCGTTTTTTTCAAATTTTGACGTAGCAAAAGT
>ONXT01000210.1 GCA_900321845.1 uncultured Bacteroidales bacterium
GAAAGAGGTTCGCTACGAGATGATCGACTGCGAAGACGCCGACTATCTGTTCGTTGCTTACGGTTCTTCCGCTCGTATCTGCCAGAAATCCATCGAATTGGCACGCGCCGAAGGCATCAAGGTCGGTTTGTTCCGCCCGATCACCTTGTGGCCATTCCCGAGCAAGCAACTCAAGGAAGCTGCCAAAAACGTGAAAGGCATCTTAAGCGTTGAAATGAACGCCGGACAGATGATCGAAGATGTGAAGTTGGCTACCGAATGCCGCGTGAAAACCGAACATTACGGCCGCAACGGCGGTATGATTCCGGATCCGAACGAAATCTTAGAAGCCTTAAAAAAACAAATTATGTAATTCAATAACGGCGATTCGCTTGAATCCGTTATCAAAAAAGAAAAATTATGACAAGAGAAGAAATAATAAAACCCGAAAATTTAGTGTACAGACGTACGCCGGTCCTCACCGACAATGTTATGCACTATTGTCCCGGTTGCGGACATGGGACGATTCATCGTATTATTGCCGAAGTCATTGAAGAAATGGGAATTCAGGACAAAGTCATCGGTATCTCTCCGGTAGGCTGCTCCGTTTTCGCATACAACTATTTCGACGTTGACTTCATTGAAGCGGCTCACGGCCGTGCTCCGGCGTGCGCCACCGCAGTAAAACGTCTGAACCCCGACAAATTCGTTTTCACTTACCAAGGGGATGGCGACTTGGCTGCCATCGGCACGGCCGAAACCATCCACGCTTGCAACCGCGGTGAGAACATCACGATGATTTTCGTCAACAATGCCATCTACGGTATGACTGGCGGCCAAATGGCTCCCACCACCCTGCTCGGCATGAAGACCGTTACCACTCCCTACGGCAGAACCGTGGAAGCCAACGGTTATCCGTTGAGAATCACCGACATCATCGCTTCATTGCCCGGTGCTTACTACGTAACCCGCCAAGCCGTTTTCACTCCGGCCCACGTTCGCAAATGCAAGAAGGCTATCCGTCAAGCTTTTGAAAACCAAAAGCTCAAGAAAGGTGTTTCCTTCGTAGAAGTTGTCTCCAACTGCAACTCCAACTGGAAAATGCCCGCCGTCAAAGCTAACGAATGGCTGGAAGAAAACATGCTTCCTTTCTACCCGCTCGGCGACCTCAAAGTTCCCGAAAAATAGTTTAACGCTACAAACCAACGATTAAACAATTCAACAAATAAAACAATTAAACTTAAATATCATGACAGAAGAAATCATCATAGCAGGGTTTGGCGGACAAGGCGTTCTCTCCATGGGCAAGATCCTCGCTTACTCCGGTGCCATGCAGGACAAGGAAGTGAGCTGGCTGCCCTCCTACGGTCCGGAGATGAGAGGCGGTACCTCCAACGTTACCGTCATCATCAGCGACGAACGCATCAGCTCCCCCCGTATCAACCAATTTGACACGGCCATCATTCTGAATCAACAATCATTGGACAAATTCGAAAAGACCGTAAAACCTGGCGGCCTTTTGGTTTATGATCCGAACGGCATCACCGAGCCGCCCACAAGAAAAGACATCAACATCTACTCAATCGCCGCTACCGAAGAGGCTGCCAAGATTGGTAACACGAAGCTTTTCAACATGATCGTACTTGGCGGTTTCCTGAAAATCAAACCCATCGTGAACTCCGAATTCATCCAAAAAGGTTTGGAAAAATCTCTTCCTCCGAGACACCACGGTTTGATTCCCGCAAACCTCGAAGCCATTGAAACCGGTAAGAAAATCCTTAACCCCATCAATGTGCTCTAAGGAAACGTTTTATTAAAATAAAAAAGTGCGTCAGAAGTTGGCGCACTTTTTTTGTTTCTGATTTGAAGACCATAATAATCGTGTCAACGGCACGAAATTCTATTATCCCCGTACCAAACGCAGTGCTGTGCGGGGTAAGAGAAGTGCCCTTGCATCAGTAGTATTACAACAATATGAGTGAAAGAGAAAAGTCTTACCTGTTTCATCGCAAAGTGTACACTTTCTGTCCGTCTTTCTCCTTTCTGCAATCCACAACGCCCTCATTCTTTAGCAGTTGCAGAATCCGTTGCGTGTTACGTTCCGACAGGTGTATTTGTTGGCTAATCTCCTGCGAATTGCAGCCGGGGTGTTGGGCGATATATTCGCAGATGAGGGTACGCTTTTCTTCCATATAGTGAGTGACAGCTGAAGAAGGAGTGTCCGCTGCTTGGTATTTTTGCGCATTCCATTGCTTCAACTCTGCGTGTATTTCCTCAGATTTTGCGGGCAGGATGGGAATTCTCTCCAGAATTTTGTTGATTCGAAGAGTGACGCTACACGAATCATAGCTCACAATATGAGAGTAGGCCACAACGGTATTCCGATTGATGCGGATGAATAGA
>ONXT01000209.1 GCA_900321845.1 uncultured Bacteroidales bacterium
GGCTTTGGTCACGGGAGCGAGTTCGGGGATGGGATTGGAGTATGCCCGGCAGTTGGCGGCTTCGGGTTGTGGGGTGGTGATGGTGAGCAACCAGCAGCATGAGTTAGAACAATGTGCCGCCGAATTGAAAGCCGTATATTCTGCCGATATTCGCCCGTTTTTCTGCGATCTGTCGCGTCTTGAGGCCGCCGATGAGCTGGACTCCTATTGTGAGGAAAACGGCCTTAAAATCGATATTTTAATCAATAATGCGGGAATGTTCTTTTTCCATGAATTGAAAGGGGATTATTGTCGGAAGTCGGATATCATGTTGCGGTTGCACATATTGACTCCGGCGCGCCTTTGCGAGATTTTCGGCAATCGGATGAAGGAGCGGGGCAAGGGCTACATTCTCAACGTCTCTTCAGTGGCCGCCAAGATGCAGTTTCCAGGAATGGTTACCTATGGCTCGACGAAGGCTTTCCTCTACAGTTTTTCCCGCTCGCTGTATTATGAAATGAAGCCTTACCATGTGGGCGTTACCACGGTTTGCCCGGGTGCGGTGGACACATCTTTGTACAGTGTCCTCCCGCAAATCGACAAGTTGTTCAAGGTCGGGAAGAAGCTTGGGGTTGTGATGACACCCGATAAATTGGTACGTAAGGCGTTGAGGGCGATGTTCCGGAAGAAACGCAGTGTCGTGCCGGGTTTCATCAACCATTTTTTCGCTCCCATCGTGAACCTGCTTCCTGTTTGGGCGGTGAATCGCATTTGGAAGAAAATGTGGTTGGAGGAAGAGAAGGGGGAGTAGGCACACAATAGCCGCCGTATTTCCTGCCACCCACACGCTCAATCATCCCCAGTTTCCTGAGTTCAAGGAGGCAGCGGTCGATGGTGCTCTGTGAAAAATGCGTCTCGGCGATGATGTCCGCCGAATGGCAGTTGGGGTGGCTTTCTATGCAGGCAAGCACCTCCAAGATTTTATCATCCGGTGGGGTTATCGGTTTCCGTCTGCCTGTCCGACGGACCGTTTTCGCCTTGACTCTCTTTTTATCTGTCTTCGTTGGAGGGTTTTGAATACCTTTGTCTGACTCGGTGACATCATTTTGACTGCCTTTGTCATCTTGAACCTCCTCTTCCTCCACGGCTGAAAAGTTTTGAATACCCTCCCTAACCAGCTTGACCACCTCTTTACTGGTCTTGGGATCCAGTGTGAATATGGTAGGGGATTCTTCCCACGGCATCTGTTTCATCATCACCTTGTCGTCTTGGCATGACTCGATGTATCGGAAAGGCACCAATAGATTTTTGGTTAGGCGGACGAACTCCTCTTTTCCCAACAACTGTTCCAGATGCTTCATGGAGCCGAGCCGTGTGAAACGCTTGTTTTGCACCGTATAGACGATGGCGAAATTATGTTGTTGGAGACAATAGAAGATGTCGTCAACGGGAACCAGCTGAACATTGCTGTCCTTGTCGGTGACATCCAGTTTGCGAAATTCCCGATAAACAACCTGCACCTCTTTTTCCATCAAAAATCGCAACTGCTGACGCTCCCTAAAAAGGTATGGGAAAAAATTCAGGGCAAGATTGCGCCCAAATGTAAAAAACAGGATTGTTGAGAAAAAATTATAGTAGCCGGTATGTTGGATGAGCTGCGCATTGCATAACATGATATTGGGGAAAGCAATGGCAAGGTCAACAACAGCAACCGCTAAAGCGATGAAAACCACTGCCAAACAATAGATTACATACGAATACTTTTTGTAAATCTGCGGATAAAGCAGGAAATAATTGGCATACAAGGAACCTAATACAAGAACCGCAGAGAGGGATTCCTTGAACAAACTTCCTGTATATGGGCGTAGAACTGAATTGCGAACAAAAAGCCAAATCGTGATGATGCAGAACAGGACATTCAGCAAAATAATGACAATTGTTTTCAGGTGTTTCATAATAGGTATAATATAAATAGATTTGCAAAAATAGTCAATTCATGGATACCCATCTATCAAAATTGTCTTTTCCTTCTCACAAAAACCCATTCCGACGGAATAAACAATAGTAAGGCAAAATAATTCATAACACAGTAATTATCAGTTTATTATTAATTTTTATCAATCAAGCAAAATTGAATGCACGTCACATTTTTTGTTAAGGGTGGGCACATTCTTGGTGAGAGGGAATAAAAATCACTCAAATTGGTTGTAATTTTGCA
>ONXT01000207.1 GCA_900321845.1 uncultured Bacteroidales bacterium
GACAAGCCGATGACGATAGGGGCGCAGCTGCGTCCTTGGGCTGTCAGGATGTTGTTGCAGTGGCATCACAGCGACCCAGTCAGTGAACGTGAAATCAATCGCAACAATGTGATTTACAACGGAATACCCGACAGTGCCTATTCCTATCCCACCTCAAATGGAATGGTCTTCGATACGCTTCGTTCACAGGGAAACCGCAATCCGTTCATTGATTTCCCTGAATTGGCCGATTTGATTTGGAGCAACGACTCTTCTACCCAAACCTTTACGTATGATGCGGCCCCGCCACAACGTCCTGCCGTTGTGCGGTATTCCTATGATAATCAGAATACACTGACGGTTGTTTTTAATCGAAATTTGGATGAATTAACAGTGATTCCTGTCAATTTCCATCTGGATTACGACGCGGTTGTTGCGGCAACGTTGACGGATGCGCAGACGGTTGCGCTACAATTGGCGAGCGCGCTTTCCGAGGAGACGCATTACCTAACCGTTCGGAACTGCCGAAGCGAGCAGGGCGTTTTCATGAACGATACCGTAATTGAACTCTTTGCTTCGGAGGGGGAGGGGCAGTTGCTGGCTGCATGGAGTTTCGATGGGGAGGCCTTTCCCGCAAACAAGGTTTTCCCGGCTTCCTGCGGGGTGGCTTCCGCCGATGCAACACTCTATTTCAATGGTGATTACACCTCTGTTCCTCCCTTCGGACTGACTTTCTCGACGACGCAGAACGAGTCGGGGCACAACCCCTGTCCAGCGGAGTCGCCGGCGCAGAGTTTGCAGGTGAAGTTGCAGGCGGGGAGCAGTGCGAGCAACATTTCGCACGCCGCCTTTGTGGTGAGAATCGCGCGGACGCATTACACCAATTGGCAGATTGCGTATGATTTGCGGGGCACCTCCACCGCCGCGAAACGCGATTCCATTCAGTGGAGCGTGGACGGCGAAAATTACACTACCGTAGCTGTTTCGCGGGTGTCAGAATTCGGGAGATTCGTCCATTATTCCTTTAACTTCCCGAACGTCAGTGAGTTGCAGAATGCCGAAAATATCTTTTTGCGTGTTGCGATTGATTCAGCCAACAGTGCCAACGGAACTGCCTGCTTCGACAATATCTGCATCTACGCAAGTGAATCAACAGGTATCGGCGATTTTCCCTATAGTCAGTTGCCCTCGGTCAAAATTTACCCCAATCCTGCTCGCACATCCCTCTTCGCGGAAGCGGAAAATATGCAGCAGATTGAACTCTATAGTCCTCTGGGACAATTGGTTGGAAAAATTTCAAACATTCATTCATCTTCTCAGAAAATGGATGTTTCGCACTTGACCCCCGGAATCTATCTGCTGAGAATTGTCTTTTCAGATGGTCGGAAAGTGACTCGAAAAATTCAAAAATTGTAATTGTCATGGTGAAAAAAGTAGTTTTCAGACTGTTTCTTCTCTTTTTCGTGTCCGCCGTGATGTTTGGGGGCTGTGCCAAGAAAAATGGCGTGACCTTTGAAGGAAATATCCGGAATGCGGATGGCGATTTCTTGAAAATCAGTATATTAAAACAATCGGAAACCATTTTTCTGGATTCAGTGAAAATCGAGGATGGAACTTTTTCCATCACCCTTCCATCGGAAAATGCCGATCCCGCCTTTTATGTATTGAGTTTGAATGAGAAAGAGGCTCTTACCACGCTTGCTTCGCGGGGCGAGCGGCTTCACTTGAAGGCTTCCGCACAGAATTTCGCCGCCGATTACGAGATTTCCGGTGCAAAGGATGCGGAACTGATGACGCAGTTGAACCGCCAGCTGACCCTTTTTGCCGATTCCGCCAATCATCTTTACGATGTTTATGTGAATGACAATGATGAGACGCTCCATGCTGAGGTGGAAGCCGCTTACGTGCAAATCAAGCAGCATCACCGCGATTTCCTCCTCCGTTTTATTCAAGGGAATCCCACCTCTCTCAGCACCATCGCCGCCTTTTACCAAAAGTATGACAACTGCACTTTTTTCAACGAAAAAGACGATTTTAACATCCTTAACGATATTTACAATAATTTAATGAAAACCTACCCCGACAACGAGAATGTGAAGGTGCTGGAAAAGCGATTGTAGGGTAGAGATTAAAAATTAATTGTTTTGATATGAAAGTAATTCGCTATTTGATTGTAATTCTGCTGGTTGCATTGGTTTACGGAAACACGCTGACCTTGCATTACACGCTGGATGACCGGATGATTATTTTTGAAAACGACTATACGCTGAAGGGCTGGTCGGGGGTGAAGGATGTGATGACGAAGGATGCTTTTTCGGGGTATTTTGGCGATGATGACAGGTTGGTAGCCGGAGGAAGATACCGCCCGTTGTCGCAAATCACCTTCATTGCCGAATATGAGTTGTTTGGCGGC
>ONXT01000204.1 GCA_900321845.1 uncultured Bacteroidales bacterium
CCGTTCGTCGCCGTTGACCCACTGCTGCGTGTTGCCGTCGGCCACCATGATCCCCTTGGCGGCTGCTAAAACCTCAAGGATTCTCTCAGCGTCTTGCGGCAAATGTGCGGGGCGGATGGGATAAAGGGGCATAGGGATTTTTTCGGAATTATCCCTTTCAGTCTTGTAGCCATCTTCATATTATTTGTGGAATTGTGTTATTGGCACTGTTATCCGTTCCGCGGTGAGTAGCATTTGTGCTTCAAATTGGCCTTACAGCGCACCGCGGAGGCCGTTCGGATGTGCATTTCATACCCCAGATTGCGCTGCTGCGCGCTTATCTGGGGTTATTAAAATCTGATCTCTTCGAGGTCTGCATCACATACCGATTCATCCAATTAGGACTTATTGTCTCGGAGAGACAAAATCTCATTAACCCCGTACAAGCGACTGAAAGGAGCGCAGTGCGGGGTTATAACGGCAAACTACGAACTCATCGAGGCGCAGAGAGCTGGTACTTTGAAGCCATACACCAACTCGCCGCGAAAGACAAAACATGTCTGATATGCTTACGAATCACTCCGCGAGTTTACAAGACCCAAGGGGATAATTTCGTTTTTTTAACATGGATATCGGCTTTCTGTAATTGTGCCAGTTGAAATGGCATAAATGGAAACAGGTTTTCTCCTCCCCTAAACAAAAACTTCTCGCTCTCCTAAATAAAATTTAAGTACTTTTGCAGCCGCAATTACAATTTATCGTAAACCGGATTTCGTGACCGCCGAATAACTCGCTTTTTACGTGGATTCCCCGTCACAGATCACCGTTCACAGATCACTAATCCAACAACATTATGAATTTAACAGGAAGAAGAGAAAGCAGCAACGTAGATGACCGTCGTGGCCGACGCGGCGGCAAGATCGCCGGTGTGGGCATCGGCGGTGCCATCATCATCGGCATCATCTGCCTTATTCTGGGGAAAAACCCCGCGGATGTCATCAACAACAGCCAACTGACGGGCGGCACGGAAACGGAAACCGCCTACCAACCGACCGAGGAGGAGGAGGAACTCGCCAAGTTCGCCAGACAGATTCTCGCCGGCACCGAAGACGTGTGGACCGCCGAGTTCAAGAAGATGGGCAAAACCTACGTGCCGCCCAAACTTGTGCTCTTCACCGAAAGCGTGCAGTCGGGCTGCGGCGGCGCCACCTCCTCCACCGGCCCCTTCTACTGCTCCGCCGACCAAAGCGTCTATATCGACCTCTCCTTCTTCAGCTCCATGAAGCAGCAGCTCGGCGCTGACGGCGACTTCGCCTACGCCTACGTCATTGCCCACGAAGTGGGACATCACGTACAATATTTATTAGGTACCTTGCAAGATGCACACAACAAGATGAGCCGGCTGAGCGAAAAGGAGGCCAACAAGATCAGCGTACGACTCGAGTTGCAGGCCGACTTCTACGCTGGCGTGTGGGCTTATCACGACAACGAAATGTTCGGTTCATTGGAAGACGGCGACATAGAGGAGGGACTGAACGTAGCCTCCAAAATCGGCGACGACTACCTGCAAAAGAAGGCACGCGGCTACACCGTCCCCGAGAGCTTCAACCATGGCACCTCCGCCCAGCGCTCGAAATGGCTCAAGAAAGGACTGCGCACCGGCAACGTCAAAGACGGCGACACCTTCACGCCCCAATACTCCCAATTGTAATGAGAATGGGACATCCGGAAAGGAGATAGACAAAAAAAACATGAAAAATAGGGCGCGCCGCTTTGCAATCAAAAAAAACTTGTAAATTTGCACCCTTGAAATTTTAATAAAGTTAAAAATGGCAAATACTGAAAAATCAACCAATTTGGAAGAACAAAAGGAAGAACAAAAGGTTGCGAACAATGCAAAAAACGACAAATTAGGTGCGAAAAGTGAAGAGAAGGAAGGCGATAAAAAAGGATTGGTGAAATTCTACGCCGACAATGAGAAGATCATCAACATCGTTTTCCTCGTCATTCTCGTCATCGGTCTCGGCATCTTCGCTCTGTATAAATTCTATCTCACGCCCAAGAACGAAAAGGCTTCCGCCGCCCTTCAAACTCCCATTGAAAGCGTCGTACAAGGTGGCATGATGACTACCGACTCCACCGCCCTCAAAACCGCTATCGAAGGCAATGACGAAAACGACGGCTTCGAAACCATCATCGACGATTACGGCATCACCAAGGCTTCCAAATACGGAGCCAAACATTACGCCGCCATCTGCTACCTCAAAATGGGTAAGAAAGACGAAGCCCTCGACCTGCTCCTGCAATGCAAGAAAGAGGACAACTACCTGTGGTATGAAGCTCAAATGCTCATCGGCGACATCTACGATGAAAAAGGCGACACCGACAACGCACAGAAATACTACAAGAAAGCCACTGAAGGCGACAACGACTTCGTAGCCCCCATCGCCCTCTGGAAACTCGGCATGCTCTGCGAACGCAACAACGATTTCGCCGGCGCCTACAATTACTACAAACAAATCCAAGACAAACACTACGAAAGATACACCGAAATGGGCGTTGACAAATACCTCGAACGCGCCAAGGCCAAAGCAAACAAATAAACCTTATGGACAAGAAGAAAAATCTCTCCGATATTTCAATCCCCACCGATAATGCCAATTTCAAAATTGGCATTATTGTTAGTAAGTGGAACGAAACCGTCACGAATGCGCTGAAAGAAGGCGCCGTACAAACCCTCCTTGAAAGCGGCGTGCCCAAAACCAACCTCTTCGTTTATGATGTGCCCGGCAGTTTCGAGCTCCCCTCCGCCGCCGCCATGCTGCTCGACGCCAACGATGAAATCAACGCCGTCATCTGCCTCGGATGCATCATCCAAGGCGAGACGCGCCACTTCGAGTTCATCGCCCAAGCCACCGCCAACGGCATCGCCAAGGTGGGCATCGAATACGGCGTGCCCGTCCTCTTCGGCGTGCTCACCTGCGACACCGCCGAACAAGCCGAAGCCCGCTCCGGCGGCATACACGGCAACAAGGGCGTCGAAGCCGCCGCATCCTGCCTCCAAATGCTCCATACGCATAAGAAAATGCATCGTAAATAACCATAGACTGACATCATACTTCAAATATCACAAGAATGAAAGTGGTTTTCATGGGGACACCCGAATTCGCAGTGGCTACGCTGGATGCCATCTGTCAGTCGGAGCACGAAGTGGCCGCAGTGGTCACCGTACCCGACAAGCCCGCCGGCCGCGGACTGAAACTGCGGGCATCCGCCGTGAAGGAGTATGCCTCCGCCCATAACCTGACGGTTTTACAGCCCGAAAAACTCAAATCGGAGGAGTTCCTCGCACAATTGCGCGCCATCAACGCCGATATCTTCGTGGTGGTCGCCTTCCGAATGCTGCCCGAAGTGGTCTATGCCATGCCCCGCCTCGGCACGTTCAACGTCCACGCCTCCCTCCTCCCAAATTACCGCGGCGCCGCCCCCATCCATTGGGCCATTATGAACGGAGAAACCCGCACCGGCGTAACCACCTTCTTCCTCAACCAGCAGATTGACACCGGCGACATCATCGCCCAGACGGAAATCGAAATCGGACCGAAGGAGACGACAGGCGAACTTTACGACCGACTGATGAAGTGCGGCGCACAACTCGCCCTTGACACGCTTGACAAAATCGAAAAGGGAGCAGTCACACCACAGCCGCAAAACCAAATCGACGAAGCATCGCTCAAACCCGCCCCGAAGA
>ONXT01000199.1 GCA_900321845.1 uncultured Bacteroidales bacterium
CCGCGCCGCTTGTGACGAGTTCTTCGAAGCCAAATCCAACTACTTCAAAAATATCGACAGCATCGAGGCCGAAAACCTCCGCAAAAAGGAAGAGCTGATTCAACGCATTGAAAACCACGAATTTGGTCCCGACAAGAACGAAAACCTCGAAGCCATCAAGGCCTACCAGCGCGAATGGACCGAAATCGGATTCGTTCCGATCAAGGAGAAAGACCGCCTCTATACCGCCTACCGCGAAGCCGTGAACAAACGCTTCGCCGAACTGAAGGTCTCGATGGAGGAGGTGCGCCACAGCAATTTCCGCACCCGCGTGGACAACATCCTCAACAGCCCGAATGCCGACAAGGTGCTTGATAAGGAAAAACGCTTCTTAACCAACAAGTTAGCCCAGCTTAAGAGCGACATTTCCCTCTGGGAGAACAACCTCGGCTTCTTCGCCAATTCCAAAAATGCCGACCTGTTGAAAGCCGAATTCTCCAAGAAAATCGAAGCCGCCAAGCAGGAAGTCAAGGATTTGGAATACAAAATCAAGATGATGGACAAACCCAAAGAGGAATAGCCGTGGAAGCCGCCGACATCATCCGCGAGCATTTGAACGATGACGTTTATGCGCTGTCGGCGAAGGACAAATGGTTTGACAATTGGGATAAACGCTGGCTGCTGCAACAGATTCGGGCACGCCAGAAAGCACAGTCGAAGCTGCCGTCGTGGTACGGCAACTTCGATTTGCTTTTTCCGCCCCCGCTCTCCGTCGAACAGGCCTCTTCCGAATTGACCGCCGACTATAAGTCCCAAATGGCGGAGAAATCGGCACCTGATCACCGCTCTCTGCTGGATCTTACAGGCGGAATGGGCGTGGACGATGCCGCCTTTGCCGCTCGTTTTCAGCAGGTTGTCTATGTTGAGAATCAGAACGAGGTGGCGGAAACGGCCAAACACAATTTTCACCAGCTGAAATTGGAAAACGTGGAGGTGAATTGTGCGGATGCCGCTGCTTTTTTAGCCGAAAACTGCGATAAAAAGTACGATTGCATCTTTATGGACCCCGCCCGCAGAAAAAACGGGCAAAAAGTGTTCCGTTTGGAGGATTGCGAGCCGAATGTCTTGAAGCTGTGGCCTTTGCTGATGCAACAGACGCCAATGCTCATGCTGAAACTCTCTCCGATGCTCGACATTCACCAGCTGATGCGAACGCTTCCGCTGGTCGCTGAAATTCACGTGGTGGCAGTCCACAATGAGGTGAAGGAGCTTTTATGCATTTTTAACACTCAAAATATCGAGATTTCCGCTGCTAATCCGCAGATTTTCTGTGTTAATTTGGAAAATAATGGTGTTAAAAAAGCTCAATTCAGCTATGGCGAACGAAATGCAGTGGTCGATTTGGCTGAAAATGTGGGGAGGTTCCTGTACGAACCGCATCCCACTTTGATGAAGGCGGAGATGATGAACGAGGCAGCCAACAAACTGAGCCTCAAGAAGTTGCATTCCCGTAGTCATCTCTACACTTCCGATGAACTCCATCCCGACTTTTTCGGACGGATTTTTGAAGTGGAAAGTGTTTTCGGAATGGGAAAGTCCGAGTTGAAAGCGGGACTCTCTGGCTTGGACAAGGCACTCATCACCGTCCGCAACTTTCCTCTCACCGAAGCCGAACTCCGCAAGAGATTGAAACTCGCCGACGGAGGCGATATTACCTTGATAGCCACCACATTGACAAAAAATAAACACGTGATTATCAAGGCAAAACGTGTTTTTATGTAACCCAAAACCATCCCGAACACTTCATACCTTATACTTTATATATCTCCCATGATTCAACAAAAAAACATCCGCATTGAAGATTTCAATTACGATTTGCCGAATGAGCGCATCGCTTTTTTCCCGAAGGAAGATCGCGACAGTTCCCAATTGCTGGTTTACAACCGCGCCCAAAAGCAAATCACCGACAGCGAATTTCATCGCCTTCCCGACTTTCTGTCAAAGGATATGATGTTGGTTTTCAACGACTCACGTGTGATTCATGCGCGCTTGCTGGTACACAATGCAACGGGTGCCGCCATCGAGATTTTCTGTCTGGAACCTGTGCTGCCCACCACCGAACTCACGCAGGCGCTGGCGCAGACGGGCAAAGTGACCTGGAAGTGCTTCGTAGGCAATGCCAAGCGCTGGAAGTCCCCGCTGACCTTTGAAGTGCAGACAGCCCAGGGGACGATTCCAATTTCAGCGACCAAGGGCGAGCAGGTGGAAAATGCTTTTTTCGTTGATTTTCAATGGGATGCCGATATTACCTTTGCCGAGTGGGTGGAGGCCTACGGGAAAACCCCGCTGCCACCCTACATCAAACGCCAATCTGAAAAGTCGGATGAGACACGTTACCAGACGGTCTATGCGCACTACGACGGCTCGGTGGCGGCTCCCACCGCTGGATTGCATTTCTCCCAACGGCTGCTGCAAGAGTTGAAAACGCAGGGAATTGAAACGGAGTATGTCACCCTCCATGTCGGAGCGGGTACCTTCAAGCCGGTTACCACCGACTGCATCGGCGAACATTATATGCACAACGAGCAGATTGTGATTCGCAGAGAGTTGATAGATAATTTGTTGCACAATATCGACAAACGGATTATCGCTGTTGGCACCACGGTGACGCGTAGCTTGGAGTCCATTTTCATCATCGGGGCCAAGTTGCATCACCAGATTGAAAACCCGTTGCATGTGGAGCAATGGGAGTATTATGAGAACGATAAAATCTCTCGAACAGAGGTGAAAACGGCTCTGGAGGCTATTCGCAACTACTTGATTGAAAACGATTTGGAGTATGTAACTGCCTCCACGCAGCTGATGATTGTCCCTTCATACCAATTCAAGATGATGAAGGGGATCATCACGAACTTCCATCAACCGAAAAGCACGCTGCTGTTGTTGATTTCCGCCTACCTTGGCGATGACTGGCGGCGAATTTACGCACACGCGCTCGCGTCTGGCTACCGCTTCCTGAGTTACGGCGATGCGAATCTCTACCTTTGATCCGATGAGTGAATCGGGGAGGATTCCCCTTCTATTCTAGAAGGGATGCCGGCAGGCGGGGTAGTAATATCAAAACATCAGAATTCCTTGTGAAAAACAACCATCATCACCTCTAAATAAAAGAGCCGAAATCCGAAGATTCCGGCCCTTTTCGCATCAAATTTATTTTGAAAAATTACTTCGTCTCTTCGATTGCTTGTTTGATGAGGTTGAAGGTGTTTTCGATGTCGTTGTCCAAACCGACGGAGAAGCGGATGAGGCCTTCGCTCATGCCCATTTCCTTTTGGATTTCTTCCGGAACTTCTGAGGAGGTGGACTTGCCGGAGTTGCTGAACAAAGTCTTGAAGTATCCCAAGCTGACGGCGAGGTAGCCGACGCCGAGTTCTTGCATTCTCTCCATGATTGCGCTGGCCTTTTGAGCGGTACCCATGTCGATGGAAATCATGCCGCCGAAGCCGTAACCCTCGTTCATCATTGAGGTAAACAGTTTGTAATCAGGGTGTTCGGGGAGGCCTGGGTAGTTGTACTTCAGGTTGACCTCTTTGAATCTCTTGGCCAGATACATGGCGTTTGCGCCGTGTTGTTTCATGCGGATGTGCAGGGTGGAGAGGTTCTTCAGGATGCTGGTGGAGCGCATCGGGTCCAAAGTCGGGCCGAGGAGCATGGCCGTACCGTTGTTCACGTCAATGAGGGAGTTGATGTAGTCGGCGGAACCGCAGATGGCGCCCGCCACACAGTCGTTCTTGCCATTGATGAATTTGGTCATACTATAGATAACCACATCGGCACCTAAGCGGTAGGGAGAGAAAATCATCGGGGTGAATGTATTGTCAACCAGTAATTTAGCGCCGGCAGCGTGAGCAATTTTGGAGAGTTCGGGCACATTGGCGATGCGGAGGAGCGGGTTGTTCATCGTTTCGGTATAGAGCACTTTCGTGTTCGGGCGGATGGCTTTCTTAACGGCGTCAAGGTCTTGGAAATTCACGAAAGTGACATCGACATTGAATTTCTTGAGGTAGTTGTTCATGAAGGCGAAAGTTCCGCCGTAGGTGGTCATGCTGGATACGATATGGTCGCCGGACTTGACTTCGTGGAGCAGCGCGCAGGTGATGGCAGCCATGCCGGAGCCGGTAGCCCAGGCAGCTTCTGTGCCTTCCATAGCGGCCAAAGCGGTGCAGAGCGCGAGGTTGCTGGGATTCCAATGGCGTGAATAGAGGAACATGCCCTCGGTTTCGCCATGGAAAGTGTCGGTCATATCAGTGGCCTTCTCGAAAGTGAAAGTCGCGCTGTCGCAAATGGCGGGGTTCACACCGCGCTTGTCTCCTAATGAACTGGAAAACTGAATGTTCGTTGCCGGATCAAATTTTTTCATATTCAATTTTTTAAATGATTATGTATAAATGAATTAGTCGTTTTTCTTTTTCAAAAAATCCAACCGCAAAGATAGTATTTTTTAATGATTAATGAGAGGGGATGTATGATTAATTTTTAGAAAAGATGAAAGGAGGAAGAGATGAAAAGATTAAAGGATTAAAAGATTAAAGGGGCATGTAGTGCTGTCATACTATGGCGGCCCTACAATTGTTACAATATGGCGGCCCTACCATCATAGCATGGCGGCCAATCGGTTGTTTCATTCGGGACGCCTATAAGACTAAAACGTCCAAATCGTACCTTAATAATGTACATTTGGACAAAATAATTTATAATCTTGTCCAAATATATGGTTGAAAGTATAGATTTGGACGTTTTGTGGTTGGAGGTGTGTACTGAAATGAACGCCGTAACGTGGGGTTCGAAAGGCCTCTCGCGTCTGTCTGAGGCCCGGGCGGCAGGTACGGAAGAACACCGCAGGTGATGCCGCGGAAAAGAGAATGGCACTTAAAGGGGATTTGACGGAAAAAGTACGGTTATTTTTCAGACGGATTTCTCCTTCCAATAAAAAGATGTAATCTGATGAGTGTGAGAATCACAAGACTGACCAAGAAACTGGTGGTAGCTATGGAAGCGAAATATGAGCAAGCGGGTAGCAGGCGATTCCAAAATCCCAATGAAAAGTGCAGACCTTTTAACAGCTTATAGCATGTGACAGCTAATGGTGACAGGTTCGTCTCTTCTTCGTAGCCAGCGGATAAGAAACTGAGCAGCAGAACGATACAACCCAGCACAATGCAACTGAATAGAAATATTCTGGCAAATTGCCGAAGAGTGTCTCGACTAAACATCCTGTGCAGCATAAATAGCAGAAATTATCTGGAAAAGTTTCAGCCCGCAAAGATACGACAAGTTTGTTAAATTGAAAGCTTAGAGTTAAGAAGTTAAGGAACGAAGAAGTTAAGGGGGAGGTAATTAATGCCGTCATAGTATGGCGGATAATCGGTTGGGTTACTCGGGAAGTATCGTGTTAGTTAGTTTTTTTTATACGCTCCCGTCAAAGGAATAAAAATCAATGAGGAAGAGGCGCAATCTGCCGTTCTTTTTATGGAAGTGGAAAATCCTTGTTTCCCCACCAATAGTGGATGACTTATTTTCGGTTATCACAATCCGTAGAGAGTTCTTTTCCATCTTTTTATAAAAGTGAAGATCTTTTTTCAGTTTTTTCAGGTAGCTCGCATCCGCACCCTCCTTACCCCGTGTTTGGATGAGGTTCTTAATGGCATTGCTCATTACCGTTTTGTCCTCACTTTGGTCGATGAACACGCCATCCTTGAAAATGGTTTCCCGCTGGAAGACAGGAGTGTATGTGTATTGGAAATGATTGATTTTTAAATTTTTGAAATCAATAGATTGAAAGAGCAATTCCGAAACCCAAAAAGGAAGAGTGTATTGATAGGCATTTCTGTTAGGGTCAAGACTATCCAATTGGGAATATTCTGGATAGCAGCCATTTGCGTAAAGAATAGTTAGTCCAATTTCAGGGTCGATGAACCGGTTGATTTCTTCTATGGAGGCGCATGAAAAGAAAAGACGCAGCTGTTGAGCGAGATTTTCCGGAAGGGTGTCGTCCTCAATATTGTCAGGGGGCATTTCTTCTATTGTGGCCAAATTCCGTTCCACGGCAGTAATTATAGCACTCGTGTCGGGAACGGGAGATTCCGTTCCGGCCATTTCCTTAGCTGCCAATTGTCCGCAGGCGGC
>ONXT01000058.1 GCA_900321845.1 uncultured Bacteroidales bacterium
AAGGGGCAACAGCTTTACGAACCCATGACGCAGGCCGACCTCGACGCGCTGCCGGACGACGACTGGCGCAAATATCCCGGGACGACCGAATGGGGCATCGGCTGGATTCCTTTCGGCGGCTACTGCGCCATCAACGGAATGATTGACGAAACCACCAGACCAGGTGAGCTACCCGCAGAACCGCAGCCTTACGAGTTCCGCTCCAAACCCGCCTGGCAACGCCTGTTCATCATCATCGGCGGCGTGCTCGTCAACTTCGTGGCCGCCCTCATCCTCTATGTCGCCATCTTCTTCACCTGGGGCGAACAGTACATCCCCATGAACAATGCCGAGTACGGAATCTACTTCTCCGAAACCGCCATCAAAGCCGGCTTCCAAAACGGCGACAAAATCATCTCCGTTGACGGGAAAGAGTACGAAAAGCTCGGGGAAGCCACCTCGGCCATCCTCATCGACGGCGCACAAAGGGTTAAAGTGCTCCGCGCCACCACCGATTCAACCGCAGCCGACACAGTCACCGTTTATCTCAAAAAGGACTTCGCCCAAAAAGTCATCGGCAACAAAGAAAAATTCATCTGCAAATACAATATGCCCTTTGTAATCGACTCCGTCAACGCAGGTTCCATCGCCGAAAAAGCAGGGCTGAGGAGAGGCGACAGTCTAATTGCTGTGAACGGACAAGAGATGTCCTCGTTCTTCGATTTCCAAAAGACATTCGCCGAAAAGAAAAACACCGCCATAGAATTGGTCTATATACGTGACAATCAAGCTGATACAGCCATGGTCACGCCTGACACGGAAGGCAGAATCGGCATTCAAGCAGTCAATTTCATCAACCAATTTGAATCCAAGACCGTGGAATACGGCTTTCTCGCCTCCATCCCGATGGGGATTCACAAGGGATTCGAGACACTCGGCGATTACGTGAAGCAGCTCAAACTGATATTCACGAAGGAGGGAGCCACGCAGATCGGCGGCTTCGGCACCATCGGCAGCATCTTCCCCAAAGTCTGGGACTGGCAAATATTCTGGAACATGACCGCCTTCCTCTCCATCATCCTCGCATTCATGAACTTCCTGCCGATTCCGGCGTTGGACGGCGGCTACATATTATTTATACTGGTCGAGATGATTACGCGTCGCAAGCCCAGCGACAAGTTCATCGGCTATGCCAACACCGTCGGCTTCATCCTGCTCTTCGCCCTGCTCATCTATGCCAACGGCCTTGACATTCTGCGGGCATTTCATTGAACTTAAAACCAAATAACCCCAATTATCAATTGTCAATCAAATATTATAATGTATAATTTCGCTCTTATCGGTGCAGCCGGTTACATCGCACCACGGCACATGCAAGCCATCAAGGACACCGGCAACAATTTAGTGGCTATTTTAGACAAATCGGACAGCGTCGGCATCATCGACCGCTATTTCCCGAATGCAGCCCTTTTCCTTGAATCGGAACGTTTCGACCGCCACATCTACCGTCTTTCCAAGAAAGGCGCGGACCAGAAGGTCGATTACATCTCCATCTGCTCCCCCAATTACCTGCACGACGCGCACATCCGCCTCGCGCTGCGCAACAATGCCGACGCCATCTGCGAAAAGCCGCTCGTGCTCAACACGTGGAACCTCGACGGACTGGAAGACATGGAGAAGGACACCGGCAAAAAAATCTACCATATCCTGCAACTCCGTCTTCACCCCTCCGTACAGCAATTGAAAGAAAAAATCGATGCCGACAAATCAGGAAAGACTTATGACATTGACCTGACTTACATCACGGGACGCGGCAAGTGGTACTACTACTCATGGAAGGGCGACATCGCCAAGTCGGGCGGCATCACCACCAATATCGGCGTGCATTTCTTCGACATGCTGACCTACATCTTCGGAGAGGTGAAAGAGAACATCGTCCACTACAAATCCGACTCCACTGCGGCGGGCTTCCTGCAACTGGAACGCGCCCGCGTGCGCTGGTTCCTCAGCCTTGACGCGGACTTCATCCCTGCAGAAATCCGGCAAACCGGCAAGACCACCTTCCGCTCCATCAAAATCGGTGACGAGATGTTCGAGTTCAGCGATGGATTCACCGATTTGCACACCCAGGCCTACAAGAGAATCCTCGCCGGCGAGGGCTTCCGCCTCAAAGATGCACGCAACTACGTCTCCATCTGCCAAACCATCCGCAGCACCGACCCCGCAGGCATCACCGGCGACTACCACCCGTTCCTGCAACGACTCAAATAACAACTGTCTGAGGACATTTGATTGATACTAACATTAATTATAATAGAATGAAAATACTTGTTACAGGAGGAAATGGTTACATCGGTTCGCACACCCTTATCCAACTGATCAGAAGCGGGGAGTTCGAGATGGTTTCTGTTGACAACCTCAGTCGCTCGGCAGCAGGAACGATGGACCGCATCGAAGCAATAACCGGCGTGAAAGTCAAGAACTACGCCGTGGACATCTGCAACCGAGAGGACTTCTTCTCTGTTTTTGAGAAAGAGGGGATAATTGATGGGATCATCCATTTTGCCGCTTACAAGTGCGTACCCGAATCGGTGGACGAGCCTGTCAAGTACTACCGCAACAACCT
>ONXT01000267.1 GCA_900321845.1 uncultured Bacteroidales bacterium
GTGCCTGCTGCGATGCCGCTATCGGGATCGCCTACTTCGGGGTCGTAAACGTGACCGCACATGGTGCATACAAACTTTCTCATTTTCTTAAATTTTAATTGTGAATAAATTGATTAATAAATGTATCCATATCAGATAATTGCTCAGGATGGAGGGCCGACTTGATGGTGAAGGTCGGTTCGAGAACGGTGCAATTCTTCATTTCCTCGACGATGGAGCGCATGATTTTGCCAGAGGCAGGCATCCATGTGCCGTTTTCGGCAATAGCGAAGGTGCGTTTTTGAATGAAACGGGCGGCCAACTCATGCAGGAAGTTCTCCATCAGCGGGTTGAGTCCATTGTTGTAGGTGGGAGCCACAAGCAGAATCCTTGAGTATTTGAAGGCATCGGCAATCATATAGGAGCAGTCGGTGTGGGAGAGGTTATATACCGCCATCTCCTTCACGCCGGCCTCATTGATTTTGGAGGCGAAGATTTCCGCCATATTCTCGGTATGCCCGTACATAGAAGCATAGACGATCAAAACACCCTCGCTTTCAGGCGTATAGGTACTCCATTTTTGGTATTTATCGATGAAATAGCCGAGGTTTTCGCGCCACATCGGACCGTGGAGCGGACAGAGCAGGGAGATTTCCAGACCAGCTGCCTTGTTAAGCAACATCTGCACCTGCGTGCCATATTTGCCGACAATATTGGTATAATAACGGCGGGCATCGTCCAGCCAATCGCGATCGAAATCCATCTCATCGGCGAACATCGGGCCGTAAAGAGCGCCGAAAGTGCCGAAAGCGTCGGCTGAAAAAAGGATTTTTTCGGTCGTTTCGTAAGAAAGCATCACTTCCGGCCAATGCACCATCGGGGCCAGCACGAAGGTGAGGTTGTGGTTGCCGAGCAGCAGAGTGTCGCCCTCTTTCACCGCCATCATGCGGCTTTCAAAACCGTTGCCGAAGAACTGTTTGATCATCTGCGCGGCTTTGGCGGTGCATACCAGAACGGCTTCCGGGTAGGTTTCCATCACACGAAGGATGTTAGAGGCGTGGTCGGGCTCTACGTGGTGGACAACCAGATAGTCAAGCGGTTTACCATTAAGCACGTGTGCTATATTTTCAAAAAAGAGGTCGCCAGCGGAAGCGTCCATCGTGTCGAAAAGGACATTTTTCTCATCCAGCAGAATATATGAATTATACGATACGCCTCGCGGGATGGGAATGATGCGTTCAAAGTTGGCAAGATTGCGGTCGTTGGCTCCGACCCAATAGAGATTTTCCTTGATTTTTCTAACGTTATACATTGCTCTATTTAGTTTTATCAAGCCGCAAAGATACGTTTTTTTTGTGATTTTTTAACGGGTGAACAAAACTTTTCGGGAAAGAAGTCTCCCTGTTACAATAAAAGATGAAAAAGATGTACTTTTGCGGACGATTATAAGGTTTGAAATGACATCATCCAAGCACAGACAAAAACTTTTCTGGTTACTTTTGCTTCCGCTGATGCTGTGTGCTTGCCACAAGGAGAAGGCATACTCCCCCACACCTTACGAGGTGGTGATTCCGCGCTATTTCCCGACCGAACTCAATATTCCGGAAGATAATCCGATGACGGTGGAAGGTGTTGAATTGGGACGTAAATTGTTTTACGACAGCAAGTTGCGTGGTTATTCCGGCACCAACCCCGACTCGATGATGTGCTGTGCCTCCTGTCACGTACCTGACGCCGGCTTTGACCTCGGCGCCAACAACCCGCGGCTTCGCAACGGGAAGCCCGTGGGCATCAACGGCACGCCCACCCACCACAACGCGCTACCGCTGGTCAACCTCGTCTTCAACCACGAAGGCTACGGCTGGAACGGCGGGATGAAGAGCATCGAGGAGATTGTGGGGGCGACCATCACCGACCCCACCGAGTTTGGATCGAGCCATGCAAAAGTGGTCGCCACGCTTTCGGCGGATGCGGAATACCGCGAAATGTTCCGCAAAGCATTTGGCACAGAGGAGGTCACCCTCGACCGGATTGAAAAGGCGGTGGCGCAGTACGTGCGTACGCTCATCGACTGCGACTCCAAGTTCGACCGCTACTTGCGCGGGGAAGAGCATCTGACGGAGCAGGAGTGGCGCGGCTACGTGCTCTTCACAACCGAAGAGGGAGCCGACTGCTTCCACTGTCATGGAAGCGCCGGAACACCGCTTTTCACCACCAACCAGTTCTACAACAACGCTTTGGATGCAACCTTCAGCGACCCGCTCGACCGGTTTTCCGTCACGGGCAACCCGCTTGACCACGGAGCCTATCGCGCCCCTACCCTGCGCAACATCTCCCAAAGCGCGCCCTACATGCACGACGGTCGCTACACCACCCTCGATGAAGTACTGGATTTCTACAACACCGGGCTGCAAAACTCACCCTATGTAAGCCCGCTGATGCACAAGATCAACGATGGCGGGGCATGCCTGACGCCCTCGCAAATCGCTGATTTGAAGGCATTTCTGGAAACATTGTAATCAAACAAAAATATAGACAACAACAACAACAATAACTACAACTATGAAAATTTACACAAAGGCCGGTGACGGCGGAACAACCTCCCTTGCAGGAGGCAAACGATTGAAAAAAAGCGACCTACAAATCGAAGCCTACGGCACGGTGGACGAATTGAACTCCGTTTTGGGGGTTGCGATTGAAGAAATCCAAGCGGAAGAATGCACAAACGAGTCAGAAAAATGCAAATTGGCAGAACGTTTGTGCAACATTCAAAGCCAGCTTTTCACCGTGGGCGGCATCTTAGCCACACACACCGAAAGCTGGGAGAAATACTGGGATGCCCAAACGATCAGTCAATGGACGGGTGATTTGGAGGCATGGATTGACGAGTATTCCGCAGCGTTGCCGGAGTTGCGCACTTTCATACTGCCGAGGGGCAGCAAAAGCGCTGCGCTTCTCCATCTGGTCCGCACGGTGTGCCGGCGCAGCGAAAGATGCATCTGCCGTTTCAGCGAGCAAAACGACCTTCCGGAAAACATGCTGGAAAGCGTCCAAAAGTTTGTCAATCGCCTTTCCGATTTTTTCTTTATTTCTGCCAGAAAAATGCTTCAAATTGAAAACAAATCCGAAACCATCTGGAAATCAACGAAATAAAAATTTCTAAAAAAAGCATATTCTATAAAAAAAAATGTACTTTTGCCGCCTCAAAAAACGCAAGTTATTTACTTAAATTTTTATATATGTATTGGACATTAGAATTGGCTTCAAATTTGGAAGACGCACCATGGCCGGCGACAAAAGACGAACTGATTGACTATGCAATCCGCTCCGGCGCCCCAATGGAAGTGGTTGAGAATTTACGTGAAATTGAAGATGAAGGCGAGGTTTACGACTCTATAGAAGACCTTTGGCCCGACTACCCAACCAAAGAAGACTTTTTCTTCAATGAAGACGAGTACTAAAAGGTTAATCGGTTAGAAAACCACAATTATCTTACTGATAATCAATGCAAAATGGCGGGCAGCAATGTTCGCCATTTTGTGTTTTCTAGAGGAAGGGATTAAAAGATTAAAAGATTAAAGGATTAAAGGATGAAGGGATGAAGGGATGAAAGTTCTCAGTTCTCAATTTTCAATTTTCATCTTCCTCTAATCGCGGACGCAGCGGACAGATTCCCCCCAGTTCATATCGGCGCCCATGTCGAGTGCGAAGAAGCTGTCATAGTTGGTGTGGAATCCCCTTTCAAAGGCGAGGTTGAAATAATTTTCATCGGCAGTAGCCGTCCAAAAGAAGGTGTTGAAACCTCTGCCAAAAAAAATGAAACCATCCACATTGTTATCGTAATAAACACCTGCCGGCAAAGCCCCGAAACCTGTGGCGTTGTTGGTCACAGGGTCATTATTGCCCGCCAGACAGGGATTGGACATGCTGGAGAGGTCCCATCCTACGGTAGATACCATGGCCTTTGCGATGTTGATGTAGTTTCCTCCGCACACGTATTCGCTTTGGCTGCTCACATAGTCGGTCAGCTGAGTCCACTCCGCGACGCTCGGCACGTGCCAGCCGTCGGGGCAGATACCTTGCACGCCGCTTGGGTTAGTTGCGCTGCCCATCCCTTCACGCACCACGGCGGGCCAGTTGTACAACAAGCCGTAGTTGGGCTTGTTGGCGGCATCGTCCATCGGATAATACCAGTAAGGTGTAGTATAGGAGGCCTCGTCGCCGTGCTCTATCGGGGTGCCGTCGGCGAACCTTGTCGTGCGCAGGTTCTCGCGCATCCAACACTGATCGCCAATCTGCACGATATTATAAATATTCCCATCCACATCGGTGAGGGTGGGGGTGCTCGGACAAGACCGCGAGTCGCCATTCGGGTTGATGGGGATGGTGA
>ONXT01000200.1 GCA_900321845.1 uncultured Bacteroidales bacterium
GATATAGATGCTACAGGCATTGTTCTCCTCGCTTTGTTCGAGGTCGTCGAGCAGGCCTTTGCTCTTCAGGTATCTCGCACCAATCGTCGCCAGTTCCATCAGACAGCGGCTTTTGTGTTCGCGATGAAGCTCCGTGCGGATTTTCTGCCACAGGTCCAAACTATCGGACAGCTCCTCCTTCATGAAACTATCGTCAATCTTGATTTCAGTGATTTCGGAAGTGAAGGTGGTGTGACGGCAGTGGTCGCTCCAATAGGTATCGAGGATGCGCAGCTCCGTATCGGTGGGATTTCTGCCCTCCTTGGTGAAATAGTCGGCAATCACGCGCAGGTCGTCGGCATTGATGGAGAGGCCGAGTTGTTGGCGCAAAGCATCGAAATCCTTCGTCTCAAGGAAGCCGTCGAGCACACCCACCTGCTTCATCTCTGCAGGTTCGGAAGCGGTGAGAACATCAAGGTTCTTTTCGCGACATTCTACTGCATTAATGAGGTAATGCTTGATTTTCTGCAAATCGGCATCACTCAGATCATCATCGAAAATGTATAGCTTGGCACTCTTGATTTCAATCTGGGCATCCGGTTCGATGAGATGGACGCAGTCCACAGCACTTGAAGCCCGCTGGTCGAACTGTCCGGGGATGAACTCCACCGCAAGGAACCGCTTGCCCTCCAGCGGACATTCGTCCTTCACTTCATCGGTGACGCGCTCGCCGAATACGGAGTACCGGCATTTTTCCAATAGACCGGAAGAGAAGCCAAACAGGTCGTAAACATTGATGTAACGCAACGACAAAAGCTGCATCGAGAGGTTCTCGTTAAGTTCTTTGCGCAGGCTTTCCGCCTCGACTCTGAACCCCGGGAGCTTCTCGACATAAATTCTGTAATTGTTCATGGTTTTAGTGAAAAGTGATTCATGTTCTGTGAACAGAATGTCATTGGATCGCTTGAATGCATTTTGCAATCATGGAAACGATTCAACGACAGCGTTCACTGTTCACAGATGTCAGATCACTGTATTTTCAATTTTTGAAGTTTGTTTTTGACGGAATTCTTTTAGTTTCTGACGCAGGTCTGCATCTTGCAGGGCGAGGATTTCGATGGCGAGCAGGGCGGCGTTTTTCGCGCCGTTCACCGCGACGGTAGCCACGGGAATGCCCGACGGCATCTGCACGGTGGCGAGGAGTGCGTCCATGCCACCGAAGGATTTGGAGTAGATCGGAACGCCGATGACTGGCAGCGTGGTGTAGGCAGCGGTGACGCCTGCGAGATGTGCCGCGCCGCCTGCGCCTGCGATGATCACGCCGATGCCTCTGTCGGCGGCCGATTCAGCCCATTCGCACAACAAATGCGGTGCGCGGTGGGCACTGATGACTCTTTTTTCAAACTCCACCCCAAACTCGGTAAGAGCGTCGAATGCAGCCTGCATGACCTCCAAGTCACTGGTGGATCCCATGATTACGCCAATTTTCATATCGATAAGGATAGGTTAAGGAGACAGATGCACGGTTTTGCGTCTGTCCTGACTTTATGACATTATTTTGCGAAGAACAATTTTGACAAAGTCATCGGTTCGATGTATTCGCCGTTTTTATAGACGCGCATGTTGCCGGAGGCGATTTCGTCGATGAGCATCACATCTCCGTTGGCATCGTAACCGAATTCGAATTTGATGTCATAGAGGTCCAGACCTTTGGCTTTCAAGTCGTCAGCGACGATACGGGTGATTTTCTTGGTCATCTCCTTGATGTCGTCGTATTGTTTGCCAGTCATGATGTTGAGGGCGATAAGGGCGTCCTTGGTTACGAGCGGGTCGCCTTTTTCATCGTTTTTGAAGGTCATTTCCACATATTCGGGGAGGTCTGAGGCGCTTTCAATGTACTCGCCATAGCGACGGAAGAAGCTGCCGACAGCCTTGTAGCGGCAGATCACTTCGAGGCCGTGTCCGAACACCTTGGCAGGAAGAACTTCCATGGTAACATCGTCCATGTTGGCTTTGACGAAGTGGGTCTTGATGCCTTGCGCGTTGATTTTCTCGAAGAAGTACTCGGTCATGCGGAGGTTGATGAGACCGACACCAGCGATTGTGAGTCCGATGCTGTTTTCACCTGGATCGAACTTTCCGTCTTTTCCGGTGCAGTCATCTTTGAATTTCAACAGATAGTTGCCGTTTTCCAATTCGAAAACATTTTTGGTTTTGCCAGTGTAAACTAATTTCATTGTTTTGAAAATTTAATTAGGTTATTAATGTTGTTTATTTATGTTATGGATGTAACATTCGATTGTGTTTTCCATCAGCATGGCGATGGTCATGGGGCCCACGCCGCCGGGGACGGGGGTGATGTAGCTGGCGACCTCCTTGACGTGCTCGAAATCGACGCCTCCCCACACTTTCCCCTGCTCGTCGCGGTAGAGCCCGACATCGATGACGATAGCGCCAGGTTTGACCATATCAGCCGTTATTAAATGCTTTCGGCCAACTGCTACAAGGAGCACATCGGCCGAAAGGGTATAGTTTTTAAGGTTTTGCGTGAAGGTGTGCGTAATGGTCACCGTGGCGTTTTCTCGCAGGAGCAAGGCGGCTGTGGGTTTGCCTACTATGTTGCCCCTGCCAACCACAACTGCCCGTTTGCCCGCAAGGTCCAACTTGGCTTCTTTCAACAGGCGCATAATCCCCTTCGGTGTACATGGCACGATGCACTTTTCGCCCTGCCAGAGCGACACCACATTCAGCGGGTGAAATCCGTCCACGTCCTTCTCTCGCACTATCGCTTCAATGATCGTCTGCTCGCAGATATGCTCGGGTAGCGGAAGCTGCACCAAGATGGCATCCACTTCCGGATCCTCATTGAGCTTGTATATAATATGTAGAAGCTCGGTTTCGGAAATCGATTCGTCGAATTCCATCAGACGACCTTCCAAGCCGATGGCTTCACAAGCCTTGATTTTACTCCTTACATAAATCTGACTGTCAGGATTGTTGCCCACTAAAACGACTGTTAGGGTTGGACGTCGCCCGTTTTGAAAAAAAAGGGTTTGCACTTTGTCCCTCATGCTCTCTTTCAGCTGATTGGACAAAGCTCTGCCATCTAAAATAAAACTCATAATTTGAGTGTGTTTTGGTAGGGTTTTTGGAAGTGCAAAAGTACATTTATTTTTTGTTTTGCAACAAATGTTTTTAATTATATTTACTAACTTGAATTATTATCAAAACTAATTGATTAATAATGTTTTATAATAATTATTAACAAAATCATACAATTGCTTTCATAAAATGTTAAAACATCTCCCTCCTTTGCAACAGGCAAAAGCAGCACCATAAATGCTCAAAACGCTCGTCGCCATTTAACAATTGCCAATTTGTTCGTATTTGGGAGAAATGATGTATTTTTGCAAGTCGATTTTTTTAAAATTAAACCTCGTCGCACATGTCAAACCAATCTTCAGAAAATCCTCCAAATGCATGGATTCTATATGGACACCACGCGAAAGACCATCTCCTTCGACATTATTCCCGACTTTTCCACCCCTGACCGGCATGCACTTCGCGATGAAATCCTGTGCGAAATCCAGAAGTCGTATCCTGACTATATTATTAACATCAACCTCGACTCCGACTTCAGCGACTGATTTCGCCCTTCTATTCTATCTTCACTCTTCACTCGTCGCTTGGGAGTTGACCTTGTAGCACCTTCTTAATTAGTGCATCGTACTCCGACGCATCTCTTGTTAGTGCGCAGATGCGTCCGTCCTTCACGAAGCAGTGCGTGGAGGTGGCTATCGCCGCGATGGTGTTGGCGGTGGCGTTGCGGATGGTGTACTCGAAGATAATCTTCACACCTGTGTATTTGGCGATGTCGATGTCTATTTCGATGAGGTCGGAATAGGTGCTTGGATGCTTGTACTCGATGTTGATGCCGACGACGGGCGAAACAATGCCGTCATCCTCCATTTTGCGGAACGAAAGTCCGATGCTGTCGAGGAGGAATATGCGCGCCTCTTCCAGCCATTTAATGTAATTGGAGTGATGGGTGATGCCCATCTTGTCGGTTTCGTGGTAATGAACGGTGCGATGATATGTGAACATGTCCAAGTTATTTGATTCCGCGCTCATTCAATGCACGCTGGTATTTTCGCGCATTCTTCTGATGCTCGGCGTAGGTTACAGCAAAATTGTGCGCGCCGGAGAAATCCTCTTTCGCACACATATACAGGTAATTATGATGTTCGTAATGCAAAACGGCATCAATGGAAGATGTTGCGGGAATTCGGATCGGACCCGGAGGCAAGCCTTTGTAAATATACGTGTTATAAGGCGATTGGGTGCGCAAATGTCCGGAAAGTATCCGCTTCAAAGCGAAGTCACCAACCGCAAACTTGACGGTCGGGTCGGCTTGCAACAGCATGTTCTTGTGCAAGCGGTTCATATACAGCCCCGCAATGCGCGGTTTCTCAAAATCGCGGTAGTTCTCCTCCTCCACTATCGAAGCCAGCGTCATCACTTCCAGCGGCGATAGACCGATCTCCTCAGCTTCTGCCAAACGCTCGTCAGACCATAACTTACTATAATAATTGTACATCTTGTCGAAGAATTCCTCGGCTGAAATGTCGTAATAAAGCTCGTAGGTGTCGGGACGGAAAGCCGCAATCGCTGTTTCGGGGGTGAGCCCGTATCGACTAAGGAATCGCTTATTCTCCATTAAATCAGACAGTTCTGACCAGTCGAACAGAAAATCGCACTTCGAAAGTTTGCTGATAAGTTGGCTTTTGGTACGAACGCTGCCGAAGCTGAATTTCACAGGATAATGCGAGCCGCGTCGTATTTTCCAAAGAATATGCAGGTTGCAAGTTCCCTTGTCAAAGACGTATTTCCCAGGCTTGACCGCCTTATGGTAAACCAATTTGCTGGCAAGCAGAAGGGTTGCCGAGCTTTTCAAGCCGTCGCTATCCTGCTCCATCTGGGAGAAAAAGGCAGCCGTTGGGGTATCTTCCGTCACTTTGATAGTGATTTTGTGGTTGGTATTCGGCCAAAGGAAGATGGCGACCATCAAGGCTGCCAGTGCGATGGCTACC
>ONXT01000134.1 GCA_900321845.1 uncultured Bacteroidales bacterium
AGTACGAAGTGTCGCTGCGAAGTGCCGAGAATATCATGAAACAGCTTGACCGCAATTTGTTCGAGCCCTATCTCATTCTTTTGAAGGGCAACAATTGGACTTACACCGCTGCCGATGGCAGTGCGATTGAGGTTGACCGACATGATTTCACG
This sequence comes from uncultured Bacteroidales bacterium, assembly GCA_900321845.1. Classification (GTDB taxonomy): domain Bacteria; phylum Bacteroidota; class Bacteroidia; order Bacteroidales; family WCHB1-69; genus UBA1756. The sequence continues at coordinate 153 of ONXT01000134.1, forward strand.
CTGAATCTGAATGGTGAAAAAATCGTTTTCGATGCCGTTTTCATCGCTATTCATGGCAATCCAGGCGAGAACGGCCGTCTGCAAGGCTATTTCGATATGATTGGGATGCCTTATACAGGCTGCGATATGCTCTCCTCCGCACTGACTTTCAATAAATATTATTGTAATGTGGTGGTGCGTGCAATTGGAATCCCCGTTTCGCCGTCGCTTCATTATTTCAAAGGTGACAAGATTGATTATAAATATGTAGGCGATTATTGTCAATATCCCTGCTTCGTAAAACCTTGCAATTCAGGCTCCAGCGTGGGTGTGACCAAGGTTCATAATGAAACCGAGCTGGCCGATGCCATTGAGACGGCTTTCAAAGTGGATACGCAGATTTTGATTGAGAAATTCCTGCCGGGGCGTGAGATCGCTTGCGGCGTGACCCGTATCGGTGATGAAGTCAAGCCGTTGGCCGTAACCGAAATCGTGGTGAAGGATGAATTTTACGACTACACGACGAAATACACTGACGGCACGCACGACCTGATTACGCCTGCCGACTTCCCGAAAGATGTTTACAATCAGATTCTGGAGTATTCAAGGAAGATTTACGTTGAGCTGAATTGCGATGGAATTGTCCGCGTTGACTACATTGTTTCTCCCGATAACGTTCCTTTCTTCTTGGAAGTCAATACAATACCCGGACAAACAGCCCTCAGCATCATCCCCGCCCAAGCCAAAACCATCGGTCTGAACCTCACCGATGCCTATACAGGAATGATTGAAAAATGTCTGAACAATTAACCGTTAACCGCTAATAGCTAAAAAAATACTATCTTTGCGTTCTTAAAAAATCTCAATAAAAAATGAATAATTCAGTAGATATCAGAGAGTTAAATGAAAAAATCCAACGTGAGAGCTCTTTTGTGGATATCATCACGATGGAGATGAACAATGTGATTGTCGGTCAGAAGCAGATGGTGGAAAAGATGCTCATCGGCTTGCTTGCCAACGGACATATCCTGTTGGAAGGTGTTCCTGGTTTGGCGAAAACATTGGCAATCAAATCGTTGGCCAATACAATACAAGCCAAATTCAGCCGTATTCAGTTTACTCCCGACCTTTTGCCCGCCGACCTCATTGGTACGATGATCTACAGTCAGAAGAGTGAGGAGTTTGTGGTCAAGAAGGGGCCGATCTTCGCCCATTTCATCCTCGCTGACGAAATCAACCGTGCGCCCGCCAAAGTGCAGAGCGCATTGTTGGAAGCAATGCAGGAGCGGCAAGTCACCATCGGAGAGCAGACCTACAAATTGGATGAGCCCTTCTTGGTGATGGCTACCCAGAACCCGATTGAGCAGGAAGGAACCTATCCGCTTCCGGAAGCTCAGGTTGACCGTTTTATGTTGAAGGTGATCGTGAATTATCCTACGCAAGAGGAGGAAAAGCTGATTCTGCGCCAGCATCTGGAGTCGGAATATCCGGCCACGAAACCCGTTCTGAAGCCCGAGGATATTCTCAAAGCGCGCTCGGTGGTCAAGGAGGTGTATTTGGATGAAAAGATTGAGCAATACATCACCTCGATTGTTTTTGCCACGCGCTATCCCGAAGAATACGGACTGGGCAAGTTCAAATCGATGATCAATTACGGTGCCTCACCGCGTGCTACCATCAACCTGGCACTGGCCGCCCAGGCGTATGCCTTCATCAAACGTCGCGGCTATGTCATCCCCGAAGATATCCGCGCCATTTCATACGATGTGCTCCGTCACCGTATCGGCTTGACCTACGAGGCTGAAGCGGAAAACATCACCTCCACCGATATCATCAACGAAGTGCTGAACACTGTTGAAGTTCCGTAATCTGCAATTTCTGTTCACAGCTCAGCTATCATTGTTCACAAATCAAAATGGAAACGACAGAGTTACTCAAGAAAGTCCGCCGGATTGAGATTAAGACGCGCGCCTTGACACAGCAGATATTTGCAGGTCAGTACCATAGCGCGTTCAAGGGACGTGGTATGGCCTTCAGTGAAGTGCTCCAGTACAACTACGGTGATGACGTCCGATTCATTGACTGGAACGTCACAGCGCGATTCCATTCGCCCTACATCAAGATCTTTGAGGAGGAGCGCGAAATGACCGTCATGCTGCTGATTGACGTGAGCGGTTCCAACCTCTTCGGCACGCGCAAGCAGTTCAAAACCGACTTGATTACGGAAATCGCCGCAGTCCTCTCATTTTCAGCTATTTACAATAACGATAAAGTGGGAGTCATCTTCTTCAGCAATGAGGTTGAGAAATTCATTCCGCCGGCCAAGGGCAAATCGCACATCTTGCGGATAATCAGGGAGTTGTTGACCTACACGCCTTCGCAAAAGCCAACGGATATTTCCGAGGCGCTTCGCTATTTCACCAATGCCATCAAGAAAAAATGCACCGCTTTCCTTGTTTCTGACTTTGTTGCGGAGAATTTCGAACAAGCGTTGAAAATCGCCGCCAACCGTCACGATTTGGTAGCGCTGAACATTATGGATAGGGGAGAGTTCGCGATTCCGAATCTGGGATTAGTGGAGCTACAGGACCCCGAAAGCGGCAAGCGTTTTTGGGCGGACACCAGTAGCAAACGTGTTCGCGAAAGTTATGCCAAATGGTGGAAAAAACAGATTGACAGTAACTTGGAGCTTTTCCGCCGTGCCGGCATAGATGTCACACAACTCTACACCGATAAGGATTACGTACCCGCATTGCTTGAGCTGTTCAGGAAGAGAGGGTAGGTATTCAAGAACGCTTGTTGAAACCCTGAATTACAGCGTTCCTTGCTTCAACTTCTCCACATAATCGTTCACCATTTGCATCTGTTCGGGAATGTGAATGCGCTGTGGACAGTGCGGAGTGCATTGGTTGCAGCCGATGCAGTGCAACGCCTGGCGCAATTTCGGCACTGAGCGGTCGTAGCCGATAAGGAAGGCGCGTCGCATGCGGGCATACTCCTCATCCTTGCTGTTTCGAGCCAGATTCCCCTCCTTGATGCATTTGTTGTAATGCGCAAAAATCGAGGGAATGTCGATGCCGTATGGACAAGGCATGCAGTATTGGCAGCCCGTGCAGGGAATGTTCTTCAGGTCGTAAACCTGCTTCGCGATGTCGGCGAGGAACTTCAATTCCTCATCCGTCAGCGGTTTCAGTGGACAATGTGACAAGAGGTTGTCTTTTAAGTGTTCCATGTAGGTCATGCCGCTCAAAGAGGTCAGCACGTTGGGGAAGGTGCCGCAGAAACGAAAAGCCCATGAGGCAACGCTTCTATCGGGTTCGCGGCGTTTCATCTGCTCAACGATGCGGTCGGGAAGGTTCGCCAGCCGCCCACCCAGCAACGGTTCCATGATGACGGCGGGAATATTGCGTTTGGTCAGTTCATCGTAAAGATACTTCGCATTCACGTTCATGTCGTTGATTTGCTGGGCGTATTCCCAGTCAAGGTAATTCATCTCAATCTGCACGAAATCCCAGTGGTACTTCCCTTCGTCCATCCATTTCAGC
>ONXT01000089.1 GCA_900321845.1 uncultured Bacteroidales bacterium
GATTGACTGGATGACGATGGATATGGTTTTGGTGCATGTGGAACTGGATTTCCGTCGCCCCATCAAAATCCACGATGAAATTGTTTGTGAGACAACTATTTACGAATTTGGGGACAAGAGTCTGAAAATGGTTCAACAGTTGCGCTGCAAGAAAACGAACGAGGTGAAGACCGTATGCCACTGCGTTTTGTGCGGCTTTGACCGAGAAACGGAGAAGTCGATTCCGATTCAGGAACGATATAAGGAGCGGATTACGGCATTTGAGGAGATGAGGTAAAAAACTTCCAAAAATATTTGTTTTTTCTTGGAATTCCAAGATATTGGAAAGGGGATTTTCCTATTTTCCGATGCTAATCAATTGATTATTAATCTCAAAATAAATTTATTTAAATTTAACCAAATATCTTGTTTTTATAAAAAACAGATGTATATTTGCGGTGTCTTAATCAAGGGCTGGCTACCCGATGATAACTGAACAAAACCTAACCTAAATGAGCTCATCCCACTAACCAAACTACCAAAACTAAAAAATAGCTAAAATTTACATTTATTTTTCAATTTTTCAATTGACGATGTTTCTATATCTCAAGGGATATAATACTGCGAAAGTGTAACTAAACCAACTACCCACAACAATTAAAATCTATTAGAAATGAAAAAAGTACTATTAATTTTCGCGTTATGTTTGATGGTATTCACCTCCTTCGGCAAAAAGGTCATCGTGATGGAAGTAACCCGTTCCGGCAATGGCTGGCAAAACTTTTTCAACTGCTATGAAAGGGTGACAACGAGTTTGGACCATTTCGACGGGGGGACCGCGTACGTCAACCTCGAATGCCTCGGTGCCGGGTACAACTTTTGCCGCGCCTCACGGCAGATCGGGGAGATTTCAAGCACCGCAGCCGAAGCGAACATCTTGTCCAACGCGGCTATCGTGAATGCAGTCAATGAATTAATTGAGCAATCGGAAGCAAAAGTGAACACCAAAGGAGTCTATTCCGGCTTTTTGTCCAAAAAGGTGGCTGTGGGAAACAGGAACACCGCCCCCACACTTTACTTCATCAACGCCACATGGAATTACAATCGTAGAGACCCCAGTTCCGGCAATATGGTAATAACCATCGAAACCGATGATTCTCAACTGATTAATTCAAGGCAAGGCAACTAAGACACTCCATTTACATCCGCAATAGTTGATTCGAACGCCCACCATTCAAGAAAATGATAAGAGTAAAAAATGATGGGTTAGAATGCACTATACCGAACGGAGGCGACTGAGACACATTAGTCTTTGTCAGTAGAAGTGATTTTCCAGAGTTTAGTTAGTTCGATGCTTGAGTTCAGTGTCTCGTCGTCTCCTTTATTATATTTCCCGTACGCCAAAATGAAACCATTTAAAGCCAATAATTCATGAGCCCCTTATATAGATATCTTGCCATTTTCCTTGTTCTCATGCACCTCATCGGGACGAACTTCGCACAAAAGCACATCTCCCATTTTTTTGAAATAGAGAAGGAGTTTCCAATCCATGGCATGGGAATGAACGACCTGTCGGCGAATTGGCGGGGCTGCGTGGATGGGGATCATTTGTTTATGTGTAAGAATGTGGTGCTCCGAAAGAAGAGAAGCTACGACTTGGACGTATGGAAAATCAACATCTCCACTTCCGAGCAACAGGTTATTCATTTGCGACTTCCTGAACCCCAAAAATACAATCTATTCTCATCGAAATATTGGATTTACGGGCTCTACTCCGAAGGGAACCATTTGCTGATCACCTCCCAATTCATTGTTTACGATTTTCAGTTGCAGGAGAATGGACGATATGAGTTGGTCGGGCAAATAGAGGTGAAGGGAGCAGACTTCTCCTATATTCAGGACAAGCGAATCCACACGGTTACGGAGGTGAATGATTTCGGGTTCAAGCTATTCAGGCAGGGCAGAGTGGACGGTATAGCCGACTCGATAGCGGCGTTCCGACTGCCGGCGGCTTTTCTAACGCAAATCGGTCCCAGCCACTACATCCGGCACTTTCAACAGCAGCTCTACTTTCTCCCAGCAACAGAACCAACGATTCAACGGTTCGACAGCGACGGGGAATTGACCGCCCAAGTGAAACTGGAACTTCCAGAATGGCATCCGATACCCGAAGAGTACATACGGGAAATCAATGGGATTCCTTACGGAGCAGAGCGCTCCAACTACATATTCTATAGCAGCCGCCACTACTCCTTTCTGATGGATGTTCTGCCCATCAATCCACAAACCTTCATCCTGCTCTACCATAAGCCGCCCGACGACAGCACCCAGCTATTTACCATGCCGATTCTGGTTTGCACCGCGGATGAAGGGTGGAGCCATGTCCAATATGAGGAGTGCGAAAACGCGTTCAGCAACGGACATCGGTTCGCTGAAAATGAGTTTCCTTTGCCATTAGTAGGGAAAAACGCAAAACTCACATTGAGCGATGACAACCGCATCGTGCAGGTGCTGCTCACCGGCGAGGCAGACTGGTCGGGGAAGACAATTGAAGAGTATAGGCAAGCGGAGGACGAATACTTCAAGGATCACGACCCGATTTTCAAAGTCCGGATCATGAGATTCAAAGGCTTGTAAAGAAGATAGTTACTAAAGAAAACAAAAGGGGAAGAAGAGCTATGAGGAAGTTTCTGATTGGTTTAATATTTGGGAGTTTCACCTTCGTTAACGCGCAAGAAATACCTGTTGAAAGTCTGACTTTCTGCAATTACGACGGAAATGATTTCTCAACGGAACAGATTTCCAGACAAAAGGCTCTGTTCATGGTCAACAACGCTCCGCAATGCCACGGCTGCGCAGAAAGCATCTACGCTTTTCTCGCTAAAATCAAATTCAAGACCGCCAACCTGTATATTGTCAACATGGCTGCGGACAGTTATTTGGAAAAGAGGATGCTTTTGCAGGAACAAGTTGAAAGAATCGGGCAATCCTTTGATGCACTTTACATTAAGCCCCGTGAAAAGATAAGGTTTCTTGAGACGTTGGGAGAACAGACCTATCCCCTATTGCTGCTTTATTGGAAAGGCGGAACGACGGCAAGGGTTATTACCAACGAAGAGATTTTCACGGATGACCTCAGGTTCAGCGACCTCCGGCCTGAGATTCAGGCATTGCTTAAAAACTTTGCAAAAGATTGATTGATTCCGAATGCGAAGTCTCGTTAAAAATAAGTAATTTTGCAGCCCGTTTTGAATGGACAGACTATGGATTACACGATTGATTTTTCGAAGATAACACAATACGACAATTTGGAATTCGTGGCCAAACAGGTTGTGGAAGGGTTCATCACCGGCATCCACAAGAGCCCGATGCACGGGTTTTCCGTTGAGTTTGCCGAGCACCGGCAATACAATACCGGAGAGCCCACCAAACACATTGACTGGAAATTGTATGCCAAAACGGACAAGCTGTTCGTGAAGTGTTATGAGGAGGAGACCAATCTTCGCTGCCAGCTGGTGATTGACAACTCCTCTTCCATGTACTTTCCTATTCAGGACCAATACACGCTGGCATCGCCCAACAAGGTCTTCTTTTCGGTGTATGCTGCCGCAGCAATCATGCAGATGCTTAAAAACCAACGAGATGCTGTCGGATTGAGCATCTTTTCGGACCAAGTGGAAGTTCACACGCAGGCGCGGGGTGGGGATATGCACCAAAAGATGGTTTACCGCGAACTGGAGAAAATCCTTCGCCCGATCTCATCCGAAGTAAAACGCAAGTCCATGGTGACCGATACGCTGCATCGGATTGCCGAGCAGATTCACCGTCGCTCCATGGTCATCATCTTCAGCGATATGCTGGAGTCGAACACGAACACAGAGGAACTCCTGCTGGCACTGCAACATCTGAAACACAACAAGCATGAAGTCATCCTGTTCCACACTTATCACAAGAAATTGGAGTTTGACTTTGCGCTGGAAAACCGCTTATACCGTTTTGTGGATATGGAATCCGGCGATGAACTGAAAATCCACGCCAACCAAATCCGCGACTACTACAAAACCGCCATCGGCGACTACTTCCAAGAACTCAAGGTCAAGTGCGGCCAATATCAGATTGACTTGATTCCTGCTGATATCACCAAAGGCTTCGACCAGATTTTACTGCCCTACGTACTAAGAAGACAAAAAACGGTTTAGATTTCAATGGATTACAATCACACCTCCCGCCTGACCATACGGGAGTGGTCGGTTTCCGACCGACCGAGGGAGAAGTATATGGTTGGCGGAGCACAGAATCTGAGCGATGCCGAATTGATTGCCATTCTACTGCGGACGGGCACCCAAAAGGAATCAGCCGTAGATGTGGCCAAACGTTTGCTTGCCGCCAATAGCAACAGTCTGAATGCCGTTTCTTCCATGACGATGAACGACCTCACCAAAATCGCAGGGATTGGCAAAGTGAAAGCGGTTACGCTGCGTGCCGCCTTTGAATTAGGAAGGCGAAGGAGAGCCGAAGTGATTGAGGAGCAGAAAAGCATCGGAAGCATGGAGGATGTAGTCGAAGTGATGCAGAGCCGGATGGCGGAAACGACCCACGAGGAGTTCTGGGTCATCTATGTCAATCAAGCCTCCGTGATTTTAAACATCGAGAGGATTGGGGCAGGCGGATTAACTGCGACAACAGTCGATGTGCGATTGATTATCCGGAAGGCGATTGAGGCGCTCGCCACAGGTATATTCCTATGCCACAACCATCCGTCGGGGAACCTGAAGCCAAGCCAGCAGGACATCAAGCTGACACATCAGATTTGCAAGGCCGCCGACTTGTTCAATATCAAGGTGTTAGACCATGTGATTGTTTGCAAGAACCAGGGATTCAGCTTTTATGCGGAGGGGATGTTGTAAGAATTGGAAAATTGTGTACTTTTGCCGCTCAAGTTATTTAGGATATGTCAAACGAAAGATTTGCAGTTATCGGCGCGGGGCATTTCGGCTCCTCCATCGCCATTGCCCTGTCACAAAGTGGGGCGGAAGTCCTTGTTATTGATTCCGACATCAGCGTAATCCAAGATATTTCAGAAGATGTGGCCTATGCAGTCTGCGTGGACGCAACCAACAAGAAAGCCCTGATTGCCGAGAACATACAGGATTTCGACGTGGTTGTGGTCGCCATTGGAAACGACTTTGTTAAACGGCTGTTATGCACCGCCAATTTGATGGACCTCGGTGTCAAGCGCATCATCTGCCGCACAATGGGCACCAATCAACGCCTGATTCTTGAGAAGATGGGGGTCACTGAATTCCTGGCCCCTGAAGATGAGATTGGAAAACTTTTTGCGGAACGGCTTCTCAACCCGACCGTCGTATCCTATCTGCAACTCCCTGACGGATACAGAATTGCTGAAATTGTCATTTCACCCAAACTCATCGGGATGACCGTGGGCGATTTGAATTTGCGAGATGCCTACCGATTAAGCTTGATTACCATCCGCCGTAATTTCACCGAAGGCAACGACCCGACCCAAAACAACGCCACCGGTCACATCCTTGGTGTGCCGGATACAAGCACAACCATCGAATCCAACGACTGCTTCGTCATCTTCGGCCTCGCACGCGATATTGAAAATTTCATCAAAAGAAATCAATAATCCAAAATGCAGGGAACCAGACAGTTGCTTAAGAAGATCCTATTCAAGATAGCCACCTACAGCCCCATTATTGAAAAGGTGCTCAAGGTGCTGTCCGTGGTGATTTCTTTAGCTGCCATCTCCGCCATCATTTGGGAACACGGCACCTACATCGAATCCGACCAGAGCAATTGGATCCGACTGATTGTAACCACTGCCTATGTTTTCTACATATTGAAATTCTTTATCCGTTGGACCTATTCCGGCAGTAAACCATTAAAGTATCTGAAAGAGAACATTTTGGACATCGTCGTCATTGTCTTCTTTCTGCTTGCCTTGATATTGTCGCCGCAAATCAAACATCTGATGCGCGCTCCGGATGAGGTCTTTGTACACTACCGTCGGCTCTTCTTCCACATCTATTACGCGATCATCTTCCTCGTTGAAATAGCAAAAGGGAGTGCCATCCTGAAGAAAATCAACCTCAGCCCCCCGCTGATGATGATGATGTCGTTCTTTGTCCTGATATCCATCGGCACCTGCCTGCTCATGCTGCCGAAAATGACAACGAACGGGATCTCTTTCATCGATGCACTGTTTACAGCCACCAGCGCCAGTTGCGTTACCGGTCTGACCGTCGTCAACACGGCCACTGCGTTTACCACTTCCGGCCATATCGTGCTGATGCTCCTGATGCAATTCGGCGGTATGAGCATCTTATCGTTCGCAACCTTCTTCATCTCCTTTTTGTCGCACTCGTTCACCGGGCTTCGCTACCAATACATGGTCAAGGATATTCTTTCCACCAACCGGCTTTCCGACTCCTTCTCCTTTTTACGGGAAATCATTGTGGTGACTTTCGCCATTGAAGGGGTGGGGGCCATCTTGCTCTATATGTATTGGCAGACAACGGGACTCTTTGATACCCAAGGCGAAACCATCCTGTTCGCCGTTTTCCATGCTATTTCCGCATTCAACAATGCGGGGTTCTCATTGTGGCCAGACAATCTGATGGATTCATCTATCATGGTTAGTCATTTCCCACTGATGATCATCATGATTCTGGTGTTTGTCGGAGGTATAGGCTATGTGGTCATCCGCGATTTCTTCGACCCCAACGTCATCCGTGAACGCAAGCGCAAACGATGGAAAAAACTGACCGACGGCACCCAAATCGCCCTTATCTCTTCATTTGTCATTATTGCCGTCACCGCCGTACTCTTCTATGTTTTTGAATACAACAACACCCTCTCGGAAACATCCGGCTTCAACCGCATCTTCGCCGTCATCTTCCAATCGGTGGTAGCAAGAACAGCCGGTTTTAACATTGTAGATGTCAACCATTTGGCAATACCCACACTGCTGGTTTTCATTATAGCCATGTTCATCGGAGCCTCTCCCGGCTCAACCGGCGGCGGCATCAAAACCACCACCTTCTTCGTCATCATCAAGTCCCTTTTTGCCACCATACGCGGTAAAAAAAGAATCGAGTTCAACAAGAAGACCATCCCGTTCAATTTGGTGGACAAAGCCTACTCCATCTTTGCCATGTCGTTGATAATCATTATGATATCCACGATTATCATCGCCGCTATCGAGCCAATGATTCCGTTTAAGAACATTGTTTTCGAGACCACCTCCGCATTCACGACCTGCGGACTTTCCACTGGCATCCTCGACCAATTCTCCATTGCGGGAAAAGCGGTTTTGACCTTCAACATGTACATCGGGCGCATTGGCACACTTACCTTCGCATACGCCTTGAGCAAACGTGTCAAAGAGAGCAGACACGAATACCCGGAGACCTATTTTATGGTCGGGTGAAAACAGATAGTGAAGCGAGTAATCGACAATAATTATTTTGCACGTGATTCATTAAAAAGTTGTACTTTTGCGCCTAATTTTTTTGAAAGAAAAATGGAACAGGAAAATCCGACTGTGCCTAAGAAACAGTCTATGTGGAAATCATGGAAAACGCTGACATTAGCGTCTAAAATCTTCCTGATTTTCACCATCATTTTTGCATTGATTGGTTTGGGGATTTGTGGTGTGTGGGTGCTTTACCAGACCGGCATTATGAACAATTCAGGCGGCATTGACAAGAACAACCGCTATCTGGCCGACTACAAAAGCCGCGTGAAAATCGTTGACAGCAACGATATTTACGAAGCTGATTTACAGAATTATATCAGTCTGGCCATGCTCAACAAGGTTTATCCTGTGAACGCGAAGCTGATTTACAAGGCCAGCAAGACCACCCCCAGCCCAGAGGCCATTGACCGTATGCTTTACGCTGCCAACCTGTACTTGAAGGACAACAGCAAGGGCAAGCAGTATCAGCAGATGATGGACGAGGTGGAAGCGCTCTTCAAGAAATACAACCCCAAGCCTTCAGACGAGAACCTAATTCCGTGGATGAACGATTCTGGATGGGTGGTCCTGAAATTGGCACTGACCAAAGATGCGGACAAAATCAAGCAAGCGGCGGAGCTGACTGGCGTGGATGCCCGCCTGATTGCCGCCTGCACCGTGGGTGAACAAATCCGGCTGTTCAACTCCAAGCGCGAGGATGTAAAACGCTACCTCGGCCCCGCCGTCCTCAGCGTGCAGTCGCAATTCTCGTACGGAGTCAACGGCATCAAGGACTTCACCGCCGC
>ONXT01000014.1 GCA_900321845.1 uncultured Bacteroidales bacterium
ACAAACGACCTGTGTAAGTCAAAGTTAAGATGTCATTTTGCAAAGTGTAATACGCACTATTAACAGTTTTTAACCCCGTTAACAAATGGTTTCTGTACTTTTCGCCGAAGAGATATGCAACCTCTGAGAGATCCACGCCCCACTTGGTGCGCAGTCGCAGCAGCACATACTCGTCGTACTGATTGACAAGGGAGAGGGTTTCCGTCTCTTCGTCGGGCTGTCCCGCGTTGATTCCGGAAATATAGCGGCGCACATCCGCGACATTCCACTTGCGGGAGTTGCCATTGAAAGAGTGCGCAGCCGCACCCAAGCCGAGGTAGGGCTTGCGGTTCCAATAGGCGGAGTTGTGACGGGAGATGCAACCGTTTTTGGCGAAGTTGGAAATCTCGTATTGCTCAAAACCGGCTTGCATGGTCATCTCCGCCATGATGGCATAATCGCGCTCGGTTTCAGCTTCATCCAACTGATACAGAACACCTTGCGCCTGCTTGCGCGCCAAGGTGGTGTTTTCTTCCACCGTCAGCGAATAACACGACAAGTGACTGATAGGCAACGACAACGCCTGGCGCAAGTCCGCCCGCCACATCTCCGCCGTGCGAAAAGCGATGTCGTAAATCAAGTCCAACGAGAGGTTGTCGAAGCCAACCGCCGCTGCATTCTCCACCGCCGCCACCGCCTGCGCCCCGTTGTGACATCGGCGCAACAACTTCAGGATTTCATCATTAAACGACTGCACTCCAATACTCAACCGATTGATCCCCAACGATTTCAAATCATAGAGATACGCCTTCGTCAATTGCTCGGGATTGCACTCCATCGTAAACTCATATCCCTCATTCAGAGGATATGATTTCTGCAAGTGATTGATGATTTTTTCCAGTTCGGGAATCGTGCAAAGCGAAGGTGTCCCGCCACCGAAATAGAGTGTATCTATTTGATTATTAGGCAAATAATACTTTTTCATATCCATCTCGTTGCACAATGCATCCCAATACGCCTCCTTCAATTGCAAAGAAGCAATTGAATAAAAATTGCAGTAGATGCATTTTTGCTTGCAGAATGGGAAATGGATGTAAAGCATTTCAAGTTAAGGTATGAGGTATGGCGTATAATAACACCTCCTATCTACTTCACCGTGCTTCCGTCCTTCACTGGCTTGGCGGGCTGCATCAGAAATAATGCGCCGTTGGCATCCTCCGCCATCAGAATCATACCATGCGAAGGAACACCTTTGATCTCCTTGGCGGCGAGGTTGATCAGCATCAAGACCTGCTGGCCAATCAAATCCTTAGGTTCGTAATATTCGGCGATGCCGGAAATCACTTCGCGGGTATCAACACCGGTGCTGACCTGCAGTTTTAACAATTTTTTGGTCTTTGCCACCTTTTCCGCTTTCAAAACGGTCACTACACGCAAATCCATATTCTGGAAATCGTCGAAAGCGACATCCGGCTTGGCGGGTGTGGCGGGTTGAGCAGCCAACAGACGAGCTTGTTTCTTGTCCTCCAACTTCTTAACTTGTGCGGCAACGACCTCATCATCAATCTTTTCAAACAGCAGTTCGGCGGGATTGAGCTGGTCACCGGCTTTCAGCAAGTCGGTGCGGCCACCATCCTCCCATCTCTTTGTGTTCAGATTGAGCATCCTTTGCAACTTCGCGGCGGTAAAAGGCAGGAACGGCTCGCAAAGCACTGAAAGACAAGCACAAATTTGCAAAGAAATGTGCAGAATCGTCTTCACTCTTTCGGGGTCCTCCTTCTGTTTTTTCCACGGCTCAGTCTCGGTCAGATACTTGTTGCCCAAACGGGCGAGATTCATCAGTTCGGCTTGGGCTTCGCGGAAGCGGTATTTCTCAATAGAGTCGCCGATGGTTTTCGGGAATTCAGCAATTTTGGCCATTGCATCCTTCTCTAAATCAGTCAATTCACCCAAAGCAGGGACGACACCGCCGTAATACTTGTGTGTCAGCACCACCGTGCGGTTCACGAGGTTGCCAAAGATGGCGAGCAGTTCGTTGTTGTTTTTCGCCTGAAAATCGCTCCACGTAAAGTCGGAGTCCTTGGTCTCAGGGGCAATGGAGGTCAGCGTGTAGCGAAGCGTATCCTGTTTATCTTTGAAATCCACCAGATACTCGTTCAGCCATACGGCCCAGTCGCGGGAGGTGGAGATTTTGTCACCTTCAAGGTTGAGGAACTCGTTGGCGGGCACGTTTTCGGGAAGGATGTAGGAGCCTTCGGCCTTCAACATCACGGGGAAGATAATACAATGGAAGACGATATTGTCTTTTCCGATGAAATGAATCATCCGTGTATCTTCTTGTTTCCACCATTTCTGCCAGTCTCCGTATTTCTCGG
>ONXT01000088.1 GCA_900321845.1 uncultured Bacteroidales bacterium
GGATGTCAAGGAGATACGACTGCTTATTCAAAAGGCACCTGAACGAAAATCGTTGCTGTTGGTGACCGAACTTTTAGAGGGCGACGGGTACTTGCAGAAGAAATACTACCGGCTCATGCACCAGTATTGGAAAACCGTGGCGAACTATTCCGGCAAGCTATCAGAAGAGGAGGTTGCCTTTTTGAATGGGATTGCAGATTTGCACAACGAAATGATTGTCAAATAAAACATTTTTGTGCCGGCAGGTACTGGAATTTATAATTGAATCTATATATTATTTTTGTATTTTTGCCGAATTAAATCACGTGCCATGTTAGGAGCAATTTTATCCATGCCGCCACATGGAGTCGGGATTTTCATTAAATGCTCAAAACGTGAGACAGCCTTGAAAATTCGGATTTAATCAAACAAAAAAATATTACAATGAAAAAAATCATCATCCTTGCCTGCTGCTTTCTCATGGGCAGCGCCCTGTACGCGCAATCCAAAAGCGAATTGAAAGAACAATTTGACGAAGTCAATGCCGAACTCCAGCGATTGAAACGCTCCGACTCGTTAAACAATCTACAACACCAAGCCACCGTCAAACTGCTCGAAGGGCAGATTGCCGACCTGAGCAAAACCATCGAAACACAGAACACAGCACTAAGCAACTATGCCAGCCAGGTGGAGCGTCTGAACAGTGAAATCACAAATCTAACCCAACGCATCGAAAAAGAAATAAACAAAAACACCGTCGCTGCGCCACGTGAAAGAATTGTGATCATAAGCAACACCCAGAACAACACCTTTACCGTCCCCGAAGGGAAAACATGGAGAATCAAAGGGTGTTGTCTTCCTCACACCATGTTTCGTTATGGTAATCTCCATATAACTCAATGGAATTCCAAGAAAATACTTCAAGAAATTGGTAGAGCGGAGTATTATGATGCAATCCCGGAAAAAACAACATTCAAAATCCAGGTTCCTACTGATGGGGATGAGGATACAGGCTTCTCATACGAAAGCGGTGCAGAAGGATACCTCATCATTCAAGAGTGGGATAACGAGTAATCCCCAACGATATAAAAACTTTATGCGTTTTTGCACGCTGAAATTAATCCGAAAAATAATCAAAATGAAAAAAACAATCTTTTCAATCATGGCAATCGCCACGGTTATGACTATCTTCACCGCCTGTTCGGGCGGTAGCGGTAAAGGCGACAACAACGCTGCCGATTCCGCACAGGTGGAGACAGTCGACAACACTCCCATGGTGACCCCCATCACACGCGACATCGATTTCATGATTTTCCTGCACCGTTTCTCGGAAGACATCGACTTCCAGATGCAGCACATCAAGTTCCCGCTCGGAAAACTGAGCTATGCC
Organism: uncultured Bacteroidales bacterium; assembly: GCA_900321845.1. Classification (GTDB taxonomy): domain Bacteria; phylum Bacteroidota; class Bacteroidia; order Bacteroidales; family WCHB1-69; genus UBA1756. The sequence continues at coordinate 1,370 of ONXT01000088.1, forward strand.
CAGCTCGAAGGCCCCGACGGATACCATCCCGACAACTTCACAGAACGCTACTGGGCTTACGACAATGGTGACTTTATGAGAACGGAAGCTCCCGGATATTTCACATGGCGAGGAGACGACAAAATCGTGTACGACCTTAATTCCCGTGTTGCTGATGAAGAGATGAACGATGCCCATGAAAACTATACCTTTGAAAAAATCGACGGCGAGTGGTACTGCACCGACGCCGACTTAAGCGGCAACGATGTAGGGTTCGCCGAGGAGGTGGCAAGCTGGGTCAAAAACCGCAACGACAAGTTCCGCAAGACGCACAAGGAGCCTTATCCAGCCTACGAATACACAGGAACCCCCGGCGACTATCCGCAAGCCTCCGACCGCCTCCTCACCGAGGAAGACCTCTCCGGCATGGACAGCAAACAGCTGCGGCTGATGCGTAACGAGATCATGGCTCGCCACGGCTACTCGTTCAGTTCCCAAGACTTGAGAGAGCATTTCAATTCGCAACCATGGTATTCGGCACTTTTCAAAGACGTGTCCAAAAGCCTCAGCGAGATAGAGAAGACGAATATCGATTTCATCAAGGCGCACGACAAAAAGTAGGGCTGCCATATTACCGTTTGCTTATTTTATCTATTCATTATTTTAATCCTACCTTTCTTCGGAGGAAGAGACGAGTTAGCTATGTCATTACTAATTTACATCCCATTGGGAACAGCCACATTGATAAGCGATATTGTCGTTTCACTGATCAATAGATTTTCAAAAGAAGACAAGCCATGAAAAAATGGTTGGGCAAATGGGGAAAAA
>ONXT01000087.1 GCA_900321845.1 uncultured Bacteroidales bacterium
CATCGACACCTGCTACTATCCGTTTTCCATGCGGAGAATGACGATGGACATTTTCGCCTTCATAGGCGAGACCAACAACTTCGGCACACTCGTCCCTGTTTTCCTCAAAGACTATTTCTATATGATTTTTGTGATGGCGGCATTCATTTGCTTGGTCATTCTACTGATAAAATTCACCGATAAGATTGACTACCAGCGATTTGTACAAAAGAACAGGTGGATTTTCTTCCAAATCGGGCTTCGTCTGGTGTTGGCTTTCGGGATACTGACAGGCATGCGAGGCGGCTGGCAGCTGCGCCCGCTGAATCCTGCCGCAGCAGCCGAAACCGGAGGAATCGAGAATGCCGCGCTGATTCTCAACTCCCCCTACTCCCTCATCGGCACCACGCAAAGCGACCAATTAGAGGTGAAAAAATACTTCTCGGACGAGGAGTGCAGCCGGATTTTCAATACGCGGCAAAACAGTACCGCAACGTGCGACTCTTTTCCCGAAACTGAAAACATCGTTATCATCATTTTGGAGGGAATTTCAAGCGAGTACTCAGACTATCTGGCGGATGAGCCCAAAAACGTGGCCGGTTACACCCCGTTTCTTGACAGCCTTGCGCAAAAAAGCATTGTATTCAGAGGCTTTGCCAACGGCCAACACTCCATTGAAGCGGTATCCTCCATTTTGGGCGGCATTCCTTCCCTGATGGACCGCCCGTTCGTTCAATCGCGATATGCCACCAACCGCATCTCATATCCCATCCCAATACTCAAAAAACATGGATACAACACTTCGTTCTATCATGGCGGGATGAACGGTACGATGGGATTTGACCGTTGCTGCAAGGTGGTGGGAATCGACCAATACTACGGGATGAATGAGTACACGGGCAGCGATGACGACTACGACGGATCGTGGGGGATTGCGGACATTCCTTATTTACAATATGTTGCGAATGAATTGAACCAAAAGAAACGCCCGTTTTTCTCTACCATCTTCACTCTTTCATCCCACCACCCGTTTGTGGTTCCCAAAGAGTACGACAACAAAGTCAAAAAGGGGGATTTCCCGATGCAGCACACCGTCGCCTACACGGATTTGGCGCTGCAACAATTCTTCTCCAAGGTTTCCACATACAGTTGGTTTAAGAACACGCTCTTCGTAATCGTCTCCGACCACACGACCTTCGACGATGCCAAAGACATTGATTTTCAGCGGCACAGATACTCCGTACCGATTATCTTCTACCATCCGCAACTTCAGAAAGGCTATCGGTTTGACAAGATTATGCAGCAGGTTGACATCATGCCGTCCATCATGGCCTATTGCGGGATAGAGGGCGCTTTTGCATCGTTCGGCCAAAATGTGTTTGACGAACAGTCACAGCGTTTTGCAATCAACTATCTTTCAGGAACATACGAATTCTACTTCGACCATTATCTTGTAGAGTTCGATGGGGAGAATATCAAATACGTTTGGGATTTATCAAAACCTGCAGAGGCACGTGAAACGGCTCCAAAGGATGTTCCCGGACTTACGAGTTGGGAGAAAACAATGAAAGCCGTCATTCAACAATTCAACAACGGCTTGATAGATAACAAATTAATGGTCAATGAATAGAACCGGAACGCGGGCTATTCATTGACATCGCAAACCACTTAGGCCTTGATTTCTACATCAACACCACTGGGCAGTTCCAGACGCATGAGTGCATCGATGGTTTTGCTGGTGGTTCCATAGATGTCGAGCAATCTCTTGTAAGTGGAGAGTTCGAATTGCTCTCTTGATTTCTTGTTGACGAAAGTAGAGCGGTTAACGGTAAAGATTTTCTTGTGGGTCGGAAGCGGAATAGGTCCGACAACTACAACTTTACCGTCTTTAACTGCGTTGATAGTCTTGACGATTTTTTCTGCGGATTTGTCAACCAGATTGTGGTCGAACGATTTCAATTTGATTCTGATTCTTTCGCTCATGATTGTGTTGATTGGTTTATTTATTGATTTATTTATTGGCTTTGGATTTGGTATCTAAGGTAATTAGTCTATAACAGTGAATATCTCCCTACGTTCATAATATAGTCTTGGATGTCGGCAGTAACTTGTTCATATTTGAGAAATTCCATGCTGAAGGTGGCGCGACCGGAGGTAAGAGAGCGCAGACTGGTAACATAGCCGAACATTTCGGCCAGCGGAACTTGCGCCTTAATCAGCTGGCGGCCGATCTTGGCTTCAATCTGCTCAACAACGGCACGGCGGCGGTTCAAGTCGCTGGTAACATTGCCGATGTACTCGTCAGGCGTGTCGATTTCGATATTCATAATCGGCTCCAGGATGATGGAAGAGACTTTGCGGCAAGCCTCGCGGAAACCGATTTTGGCGCAGATTTCGAAAGCCAATGCATCGGAGTCCACGCTGTGATAGCTGCCATCCCAAACAGTAACTTTCAGATTTTCAAGCGGGAAGCCGGCCATCACACCATTGGTCATTGCCTGTTTGAATCCCTTTTCAATGGCTGGAATAAACTCTTTCGGGATGTTGCCACCCGCCACTTTGCTCTCAAACTGCAGTCCCTGTTGCTCCAATGGAAGCGGGGAAAGTTCGAACTCGATGTCGGCGAAAGAGCCCCTGCCGCCGCTCTGCTTCTTGTAAACTTCGCGATGGCGAATGGGTTGAGTGATCTCTTCTTTGTAAGCTACACGCGGCTTGCCATGGTTGCACTCAACGTTGAACTCACGCTTGAGGCGGTCAAGCAGGATGTCGAGATGAAGTTCGCCCATACCACTGATGATGGTCTGTCCGGACTCTTCATTCACTCGCACCGTAAAGGTCGGGTCCTCATCGGCCAAGCGGTTCAAGGCACTCATCAGTTTTTCTTCCTCGTCCTTAGTCTTCGGTTCCACAGCAATGGAGATGACAGGTTCGGGGAAAACGATATTTTCAAGGATGATCGGGTGTTTATCGTCGGTGATGGTGTCGCCGGTTTGGATTTCCTTCATACCTACGAGGGCGACGATGTTGCCTGCCTCCACGCTCTCCAGCGGCTGTTGCTTGTTGGAGTGCATCTGGAGGATTTTGGCCACGCGCTCACGTTTTTCGGTCTTGACATTCCAGATGGTGGTGCCGGTTTTCAGGGTACCTGAATAGACCTTGATGAAGGTGAGTTTTCCGACGAAGGGATCGACGGCGATTTTGAAAGCCAGTGCGGCGAACGGTCCGTTGGGGTCGGCATTACGTGTTTCCTCCTTTTCCGTTTTCGGATTGACACCGACGATGGCTGGGAGGTCAACCGGAGAAGGAAGGTACATAATCACCGCGTCTATCAGTTTTTGAACGCCTTTGTTTTTAAAAGACGAGCCGCAAATCACGGGTTGGATCTTCTCTTCGATGGTAGCTTTTCGCAGTGCGGCGACCAGTTCCTCTTTGGTGAGGCTGTCGGGGTTGTCGAAGTACTTTTCCATCAATGCATCGTCGAGTTCGGCGATGGCTTCGAGGAGTTTGGTGCGGTATTCGGCGGCTTCGGCGGCCATGTCGTCGGGGATGTCGTAGGCCTCGTAGGTCTGTCCTTGGTCATCCTCGTTCCAGACGTAGGCTTTCATATCCAGCAAATCGACGATGCCGGAGAAAGAGTCCTCGGCGCCGATGGGGAGGGAAAGCACAACGGGATTGGCACGGAGTTTTTCGCGGATTTGGGAAACCACGGAATAGAAATCAGCGCCCTGTCTATCCATTTTGTTGACGTAACAGATGCGGGGCACATTGTATTTGTTGGCTTGATGCCAGACGGTTTCCGACTGTGGCTGGACGCCGCCTACAGCGCAGAAGATGGCGACAGCGCCATCCAGCACGCGCAGGGCACGTTCCACCTCGACGGTAAAGTCCACATGACCTGGGGTGTCGATGATGTTGATTTTGAACTCCTCGCCGAGGTGTTTCCAAAAAACAGTAGTGGCGGCACTGGTGATGGTGATTCCGCGTTCTTGCTCTTGAACCATCCAATCCATTGTCGCCGTACCTTCATCGACTTCGCCGATTTTGTAATTCTTGCCAGTATAAAAAAGGATGCGCTCGGTAGTGGTTGTCTTACCGGCATCGATATGAGCCATAATACCAATATTCCTGATATTTGACAAGTTTTCCGACATAAAAGATCCTTTTTTTAGCTATACAGCAAAATGTAGATAAGCGTATGTGGCAATGATTTTAGAATCTGAAGTGGGAGAAAGCCTTGTTGGCTTCAGCCATTCTGTGGGTATCTTCCTTACGTTTGAATGCGGCACCCTCTTCTTTGTATGCGGCCATAATTTCTGCTGCCAACTTGGCTGCCATGGATTTCTCGTGGCGTTTGCGTGCGAAGTTGATCAGGTTCTTCATGCCGACGGATTGTTTACGGGCCGGGCGGAGTTCGGTAGGGATTTGGAAGGTTGCACCACCAATTCTTCTACTCTTAACTTCCAAAGAGGGGGTAACGTTTGCTAATGCGGTTTTCCAGACTTCAATGCCGTTTTCGCCTTGCATTTTCTCCTCGATGATATCGATAGCATCGTAGAAGATCTGGAATGCGGTTTGTTTTTTACCTTTCAACATGATGTTGTTGGCGAATTTGGTCACCATTACATCATTGAATTTCGGGTCGGGAAGGATTATCCTCGCTTTTGGTTTTGCTTTTCTCATAATTAGTTAGCTTCAATAAATTCTTTGATTATTTACTCTTGAGAACACCCATTTTAGTGCTCAATTTACTAATACTATATAATATTATAGATTATTTTTTCTTCGGACGTTTCGCACCGTATTTGGAACGGCCTTGGAGGCGGCCTTCAACGCCGGCTGAGTCCAAAGCGCCGCGGACGATGTGATATCTAACACCCGGAAGGTCCTTCACACGACCACCGCGAACCAGCACGATGCTGTGTTCCTGCAGGTTGTGGCCTTCGCCCGGAATGTAGGCGTTCACTTCCTTCTGGTTCTGGAGGCGCACACGCGCTACTTTACGCATGGCTGAGTTAGGTTTCTTAGGGGTGGTGGTGTAAACTCTCAAGCATACGCCACGTTTTTGCGGACATGCGTCCAACGCTTTTGACTTGCTCTGCGAAGTCATTTTCTTTCTTCCTTTTCTTACTAATTGTTGTATTGTCGGCATACTTTTAAATGATTAAAACTTTTTAATTTTTGGGCTGCAAAAATACACTTTTTTTCTTTACGCAGCCACAGCCCCGTTCACTTTTTTTCAAAATTATTTTTTCATTAAAAAAGTTAGAGAAATCAGCGGTTTGCCGATTTCTCTAACGACCCATCGTTCGACATAATACTTTTCGAAAAGTTAATTATGCCTTGCCGTTCGGAAGAAAAGTCAACCCAAATTTCCGCAAAACAAAGGCGTGCCCCGCAGAAATCATTGACTAATCCTGTCAAAAGAACAGCGTGCAAAGATACACTTTATTTCAGAATTGCGCATTTTTTTATTGAAAAAAAACATTCTAAGCAAATAAAAAAGCAAAAACGACGATGAAAGCGGCAACCTTTTAACAATCAGCCCTTACGACAAGGCCTGATTGACCTTGCGAGAGCTCTTGAGGATGGCATCGTACTCTTCGGGGGTGATGTCGTTGAAGAAATAGTGGACCGGATTGACGCGCACGCCATCCTTGATCACCTCGTAGTGCAAGTGCGGGCCGGACGACATGCCGGTGCTCCCCACATAGCCGATGATCTCGCCGCGGGTGACTTTCTGGCCGGGGCGGACCGCTTTTTTGGACAGATGCGCATACAAGGTCTGGTAAGAGTAGCCGTGGTTGATGACGATGACATTGCCGTAGCCGCCCCCGGGTGTCTGGCTGGAGACGGTTCCATCGGCGGTGGCATACACTGGCGTGCCTTTCGCCGCGGCGATATCGATGCCGGTATGGGCGCGCAGCACCTTCAGAATCGGGTGATAACGGCGGCCGAAACCAGAGGAGATCTCGTACATGTTCGGCAACGGGCGGATGGCCGGGATGCGACGAAGCATCTCCGCCTTCTTCCCTACCAATTGCGATATCGTATCAAAAGAACGCGACTGAACCGCCAGCTCCACACAAAGTTTGTCGGCCTTCAACTTCACTGCGTTCAACATGGAAACCACTTCGGGACTGGAAATATCCTCATAGCCCTGTTCATGCACAAGGAACGGATACCGCTCGCTCATCGGGACCGGCGCCGTCTCAAAAATCGTGCGGTAAACCTTGTCGTCGCGATTCTGGATATCCTTCGTCACCTCCAAAAGCTGATCATACCGTTTGTCCAGATTTGAAAGCTCCCGCTTCAGCTGGTTGTTTTCGCGCTTGAGCATCAACTCCTTAGGGGAATCGATCAGATAAAAGGAGATCCAGATCACGATTGCGGAAAAGGCGACCACCGTGGCTATCCACCATAACACACGCTTGACAGCCAGCTTCCAAGAGAACTCTTTCTTCTCGAAAGTCAGCGTTTTTGTGTTGAAATAGTAGAAATTCTGGCTCATCCGTTTATTTTTTCAGCTTGATCACATCCCCTTTCTTGATTTTCGCATCGGGTTTCAAGCCGTTGTATTGACATATCTTGTTCAACCTGACTCCACTTTTTTGCGCTACATATTGAAGGGTTTCATCCTCTCCCACTTTATAGTACTCGCGACTTCCCGTCTTGGATTTCCTTTCGATATAAACGACCTGACCGACCTTCAGTTTGGTAGCGCCATTGACATCGTTGAACTTTTGCAATTGCTTGGCTGTGGCTTGCACATCTTCGGCAATCTTATAAAAGCTGTCTCCTTCTTTGGCCACCACGAAATAGGTGCGGTTATTGACAAACACTTTCCGTTCGGTGAAGGGATATTCCGCGATGGGGTATTCGTCCTCGGTGGTGGTGAATGCATGAGGGTCTTCAGGGGCGACCTCTTTGGGTGTGGGTGCCGCGGCGGGCTTGGACGTTTCAGACGTCCGTTGTGCGGGGCGGGGTTGTGCGGGGGCGTTGGTTTTGGGTGTCACGCCGCCGGCATCGGGCTTGGTCCTCTGCTTTTCCTTGGTTGCGGACCACTTGATTTTGTGCGGTTTGGAGGGTTGGTGTTCTGGGCGGCTGGGTTGAGTGGAAGAGATTTGGTCGGTAGGCTGCTCCTTATCGTTTGTGTTTTTTTGTGGGGCGGTGCGGTTCGCATCGTTTGCGGCAAGCACTTCGGGATGCACATTCGGGTAATCCTTGAAATAGCCTGCTGCGAGGCGCTCCTGATAAATCGTGTCCAGTTTCGCCAGATTGTAGCGTTGTATCGAGCCGATGAGGATGTTGGCATATTCGGGATTGGTGGCGTAACCGGCAGCCTTCAGTCCCTTGGCCCACGCCTCGTAGTCCATTATGTCGAGGTTGAACAGGGACTTGTAGCGCGGACGGTTTTTCAAGAAAAGCGAATGGTCGTTGTACGACCCCATCACATTTTCATATTTGCGGAAGCACTCCTGCAGTTCGTCATCGTCTATCAGGATGGTGTCGCCGGTCCAGTCGGTATGGCATTTGATGCCGAAGTGGTTGTTGCCTTCCACGGCAAGGCGGCTTTTCCCGCATGCACTTTCCAGAATCCCTTGCGCCATGGTAATGCTCGCGGGGATTTTGTATTCATACATCTTATTGATAGCCAATTCTTTATATTGGTCGATGTAGGCATAAATATCGTTCACGGTATATTGTGCATACAGCGACTGGGCGATGAGGAATGACAGAATGGAAATGGCGTACTTGATTTTCTTCATTTATACAATATTTAAATGGATACAAAAAGTGCGCCGCAAAGTTAACGCTTTCTTTGCCGGTTATCAATTATGGAAAGAAAAAGAACTCAACAAACGAAGGTTGATATTTACTACCGGTGGATTGGGAAGAAGGGCCGTGTAGAAAAGTAGGATTCCAAATCGATCTCGTTCAGTTTGTGCTGCCCATCGGGGGTGAGCAACGGGGACATGAGATAATGGATCATTTCCGAGTCCAAGCAATCGAAAATGATGAAATAAATCGTGTTCACCAGTAGGAACATCATGTAAGAGGAGACGTTCAGATTCTCGCGGAAATCGCCGTCTTCCATTCCCTTGGCGATGATAGCGCGCATCGTTTTCGCAAGTCTTTGAAATCCAGATGTGTCTTTTAAGGCAACCTGCTGAGCCTTGAGCAGGAAAATGGGATAACTTTCTTTTTTGGAGAGGTAGAGCTCATACATGAACACAAGGACGGATTCCACTGCGCTGTTGGAGCTTGTGATTTTGGACTCGAGGGAGCGGCAAATGCGGAGTTCCCAATAGTCAATCACGCACTGCTCCATCTTTTCCTTGGTCTGATAGCGATTGTAAATGGTTTTTGGGGTTACGCCAAGCATAGCGGCGATCTGTTCAACCGTATAATCAAATCCCTTTTGTGAGTAAAGTAGGAACAGCTGATGGAGCTTGCGCTCTTCGATTTTTTTCATGGTTTTAACAGGATTCATTGTTTGTGAAAATTTCTGTTACTCGTTTATAAATATTTGTCAACCAAGCAATTGACATTCCGTAATTCGTAATGGGGACGCCTGATTTGCGCACTTGTTCGACTCGGTTTTGCAACTGTTTTTTAGTCACCATACAACCGCCGCACTGGATAGCCAACGCATATTCCGACAGGTTTTGCGGCAGCGGCTCCAAGGCTGAAACGAAAGTGAAATCCAACTTTTTCCCGGTGGTTTTCTGCAATAAAGCCGGAATTTTATGCCGGCCGATGTCCTCGCACGAAGTGACGTGGGTGCAGGACTCCATCATCAGAATGCGGTCGCCGTCCTTGAGATTCTCAATGGCGGGCGCTCCTTGCAGGAAAAGTTCGAAATTGCCCTTCGCGCGCGAAAGGATGATGCTGAAACTGGTGAGAGGCAGATGTTTCCCGGGCATTGACTGCTCCATCGCCATTACAATTTGCGACACCTCCGCAAAGACCTGGCTGTCGGTAATGATCAATTTCGGGGTTTGGGTTCGCAGGAAATCCGACAATTCTTCCGTCTGCAGTGCAATGGCAACGGCATGATTATCAAGCAAATCACGTATCACTTGGACTTGTGGGAGAATCAGTCGTCCTTCGGGGGCTTCGGCATCCTGCGGCATGACCAGCACCACGAGGTCTCCCCTTTTCACCAAATCGCCGACCAACGTGTCGGGTTGATGGGCGGAGGGCGGGGTGATCCGAACGATCGCCTTCACCAATTCATCAATCCCATGATGATTTATGGCGCTGCACTCCAAAACGGGAACGTTGAAGGAGAGCAGTTCCTGTTTCAAATCGACAGAAAGAGGCACCATATCCGCCTTGTTCTGCACAATCAGAAAAGGAGTATTGTATTCTCTGAATTTCTGAATCATCGCTGTTTCCGCAGCGCCGAACTGGTTTTCGGAAATCACCAGCAATGCGACATCAACCGTCTTCGCCGCCTCAAAAGTCTTCTGCACGCGCTTCCGGCCGATTTCGCCCTCGTCGTCAATCCCCGCGGTATCCACCAGCACCGAAGGGCCAATCCCGAAAATCTCGATGCTCTTCTTCACGGGGTCGGTAGTGGTGCCGGCAACATCCGCAACAATCGCGATATCCTGTCCGGCAATCGCATTAATCAGCGCACTCTTCCCCTGATTCCGCCTTCCAAAAATGCCGATATAGACGTGTTTTGTCTTCATTAGGTCGAATTATTGAGTTGTCAAGTCGTTCTATTCGTTTATCGTTTATTCGTTGTAGAGGTGGTTGGAAGCAAGAATCCATGCCACTTCTGTAAATCGGGGAAAAGCAAAAAAAACACTTCCACTATGGAAGTCGCTGCTTTTAAGAGAAAATTAAATAATCGCATCTGTAGTCATCGGAAGCTTGCAGAGAAGAAATCAGAGGCGCAAAAATATGAAAATTTGTTTAAATAGCGTTCGCATTTACGTAAAAAAAATGTATTTTTGCAACATAAAAACAAGTAAAAGAATCTGATTAGCCATTACATCATTGAAATGCCAATATATTCCATAATCTCTAAACGTGTTGTATTTGTTAATATTAAAATTTAACACAGATACGCATTCTCAATTCATAACACCTTAAGTATTTAAGTATTATTCATTCCATAAATATTCAAAATGAAAAAAATCTTCTTATTAACTGCAATCATTTTCTGTAGGATTTTTGCATTTGCAGATGAGGGAATGTGGATTCCCCTTTTTTTGGGCTATAACGAAGCGGAGATGCAGCAGATGGGATTCCATCTGACGGCTGACGACGTTTACAGCGTCAACCACAACAGCATGAAGGACGGCATCGTGCTGTTCGGCGGCGGCTGCACTGGCGAGCTGATTTCGCCCGACGGGCTGCTCGTCACCAACCACCACTGCGGCTACAGCTACGTACAGAGCCACAGCACACTGGAACACAACTACCTGCACAACGGATTCTGGTCACGGAGCCGCGATGAGGAGATTGCCTGCAAAGGGCTCTCCGTCACATTCCTCGTACGAATGGAAGATGTGACTGCAGCGGCGCTCAAAGGAGTCACCGCTTCGATGACCGAAGAGGAACGCAGCAAACAGATAGAGAGCAACATCAAGGCAATCAAGGCTTCTGCCACCGAAGGCACCCATTACGAAGCCGTGGTGAAGCCTTTCTTCTATGGCAACCAGTATTTCCTGTTTGTGAATGAAGTGTTCAAGGACATCCGTTTGGTGGGCGTTCCGCCGGAGGACATCGGCAAATTCGGCGGTGACACCGACAACTGGATGTGGCCCCGCCACACCGGCGACTTCTCCCTTTGGCGCGTCTATACCGGCC
>ONXT01000092.1 GCA_900321845.1 uncultured Bacteroidales bacterium
CCAATTAGTGTAAACCACTCAAAAAGTGTCAACCAAAATCAGGAAAAGTCAACCCAGAATTTCATCCAAAATCCGATAGAGTTCCTCCTCGTTGCGGTAGGGATGAAGTTGAAAGTAGGCATTCCCTCTGAGCATGGCGGAGATTTTCGTTCGGGATTTGTCGTAAAAGATATGGACGGGCTTTTGGTACTTCTCGGCATAGGCTAATTCGTACCCCACACCCAAGGATGGCGTCGTGCATTCCGCTATCACCAAGTCGCTCTCCCGCAGCCAGGCGGTGTCCTGCTCGTAGATGGCCTTGTCGCGGTTGGCCAGCCCCTCGGTCATGCTTTTGGAAAGATCGCCCACGTGTTCGGTGAGTACCGTGTGTTGCCGCTGAATGTAGGCGATCATGCGTTGGTAAAGCTCGGCGTCGTTCCTTCCGCCGCGAATGGAGCCTGCAAAGTAGATTTTCATTGGATTGATTTTTTTAGAATGCAAATATACGAAAACTTCCGTTCCACCGCTTCAGGCAACCATGTGGGCTGCTACCGCACCTCAAACTTCCCCTCCAGCCGGATGTCCTGCGAGGATTCACCCACCATCAGCGTGAAAGTGCCCGGTTCGACCACCCATTGCAAATCACCGTTCAACATCATCAAATCCTCTTCAGTCAAATGGAAAATGAGGCGCCGGCTCTCCCCCGCCTTCAAATCCACCTTGGAGAAATGGCACATCCGGCGCTCGGGCTGGATGACCGAAGCGGCCTCATCCCGCAAGTACAACTGCGGCACCGCAAAACCTTGACGGTTTCCCGCGTTCTTGATGGTAAACGACACGGTGAATAGCGTTTGCGGCCCCTCCTCTTTTTGCAGCGGGGAATCGGATTTCTCAATCTTCAAATCCGAATATTCAAAATGCGTATAACTCAAACCATAACCGAACGGGTAGAGCGGCTGCGCTGAGCCATCGGTGTAATCCCTTCTCGGATAGGTATTGTTGTAATAGACAGGCAGTTGACCAACATTTTTAGGATAAGAAATCGGAAGATGCCCCGACGGATTCACATCGCCGAAGAGGATGTCGGCAATGGCTTCGCCACCGCGACTTCCTGGATACCACGCATTCAGAATGGCTGGCACGTTCGCATCCGCCCAGGTCAAGTCTAACGGACGGCCCTGAATCATCACCAACACCACCGGCTTTCCGATGGCGCAAACCGCCTCCAGCAGTTGAAGCTGCAAGCCCGGAAGAGAGAGGTCGCACTTGTCGAAGCCCTCGCCTGACTCCATGTCACTGACCGTTTGCACCGAGGCGTCGGCGGCACCCGTCGTTTGATAGTTGGTACTGAAATCCCGTGCGCTGGAGCCGCCCAAAACCACCACGACCACATCCGAAGCCGCCGCCGCCTGCACCGCCGCGTCAATCTCGTTCCACGCGGTATCACGCACGGCACAACCCTTCACGTAGTCAATCCGCGCTTTCGGCACTTCAGACCGAATTCCCTCCAATACCGTCACCACATCCTCTTCGCGCTGTGGTGCCGTGTAATCGCCCAACATATTGTACAAATTGTCGGCATTGGGCCCGATAACCGCAATTCGCTGAATATCTTTGGATAACGGAAGAAGTCCGTTTTCGTTTTTCAACATCACAACCGACTGTGCAGCAGCTACATAGGCTGCCAATTGCTCTTCGGGCTGCACGTTGAAATCATCGGGCAGTTCCTTGCTGATAGAAACAAACGGGCTGTCGAAAAGTCCGAGTTTGAATTTTGCCTCCAAAATAGGACGGACGGCTTCATCCAACATCTGCTCGGTTACAAGCCCTAATCTTAGCGCTTCCAAAAGCGGTTCCGCATAGCAGGATGCGCCCAAATCGATGTTCACACCGGCTTTCAGTGCCAAAGCTGCGGCCGCCTTCTTATCCGCTGCAAACCGCTGTCCGACAAGTCCGTCGATGGCGAACAAATCCGACATCACCATGCCTTGGAAGCCCCATTCTTTGCGCAGGACATCCTTCAAGAGCCACTCGTTTCCCGTACAGGGGACCCCGTCCACATCGTTGTAGGCGGTCATCAGACCTTGCATGTGCTGGTGCTTGGCGGGCATCATAAACGGATACGAAAGAACACTGAGGAGTTCGTTGCGTCCCACGTGGGCTGGTGCTCCGTTGTGGCCACCCTCGGAAGTCCCATACGCAGTAAAATGCTTGGAAACGGCCACCATGTTGCTGTAATCGCACCCTGTAACGAACGCCTCCGCCATCATCGCCGACAGGCACGGGTCCTCGCCGTAACTCTCTTCCACCCGCGACCAACGCGGATCGCGCACGATATCCACTACCGGGCCGAATGCGAGGTGCGCGCCCTGCAAAGCCGCCTGCCTCGAAATCGCAACACCCACTTGCTCTTCCAACGGCGGGTAGAAGGTGGAGGCGCGCCCGATGCCCGTCGGAAAAACGGTAGTGCCGATGGCCATGTGGCCGTGCGGACACTCTTCCGCAAAAAACAGCGGGATTCCGAGACGCGTATTCTGCCGCACCCAACGTTGCATGCTGTCGGTGAGTTGACGCGCCGAAGGCGGAGTCAGTCCATTGTCAAACCCCTTTTCCGTCCACGGGTCGGCGCGCATCAAAGCCCACGTCCCGCCGATATGTCTTTCAAGGATGTCCTTTTCGAACTTCTCCGTAAGCACATACCCGGAACCCTGTTTCTCGTAGTACGGCCAGCCCATCGTCATCGCCATCTGCCCCACTTTCTCCTCCACCGTCATCATTTTCAAAAGATGGGAGACTCTCGTCGGAACCTCCAAATCGGGGTTTTCGTAAGGGTCCAACCGTCCGTTGCGGTTCAAATCATTGTACTTCTGCGCAAAAAGCAGAACCGGCAACGAAAGCAGGAAGATGAGAACTGTTTTTTTCATAATTGACATCGAATTTCCTCTGTCAGATAATTAGGTAAAGAGGCGACAAGACAGATCTCTACATTGTGAATCGAATCGCTATGGGTTGCGTACTTCCTGCAATTTTCTTGGGAAGCGCCACTGTCACCTGTCCGTCGTTGACCTTGACCACATATTTGAGAGGAATCATTTTTGAGCCGTCCAAAATGTACATCTTAGAACCCTTTTCGGGCAGATTGCCGTGCCATGTTAAAGTTGCAGAAAGCGGATTTGAGGCATCTGCAGTAACGATAGCGTAGGTTGTATTTTCATCCTTCTTAGCTATAAACCAGACATTTCCATCGTTATAATGGGGAAGCGGACGCGTATTGTAGATGGCCTCGCCGTTCTTATCAAGCCACCTCCCTATTTCGTTCAACCGCTCCACCACGGGAGGTTCGATAACTCCTTCAGGAGTCGGGCCGACCCCCAAGAGCAGGCTGCCGCCCTTCGCCACCACCTCCACCAGCATATTGATGATTTGGGAGGCGGGCTTGAAAGTGGCGTTCGGCACATAGCCCCAGTCCTTGCTCAGCGGCACGCAGGTCTCCCATGGGTAGCCCAATTGCTTCTCAGGAACCATCTTTTCCGGTGTGCGGTAATTCTCGTACTTTCCCGTAACCGTCCGGTCCACAATCAGCAGTCCGGGTTGGTTGCGACGCGCCATCGCCGCGATTGCGTCCATCCCGATATCCTCTTTCGGAGCGCGTACCCAGCCGCCATCCAACCACAAAATATCGATGCTCCCATAGTTGCGAGTCACTTCATCTATCTGATTATAAACAAATTGCTTAAAATCCGACCATCTCTGCGGATGGTTGGCGATGTTGTAGTTGACATGCCTGTCGGGCGTGGCAAAATGGCTCCACCAATAATCTTGCGAATGCCAATCCGGCTTGGAGAAATAGGCGCCAACCATCATGTTGCGCGAACGGAAGGCCTCGAATACATAGCGCGCCACATCCGCTTTCGGGTTGTCCTTGAAC
>ONXT01000241.1 GCA_900321845.1 uncultured Bacteroidales bacterium
CGCCGTCGTCGAAATCCGTGGCGGCACTGGCGGCGACGAGGCCTGCATCTTTGCCGGCGACCTTTTCCGAATGTACCAGCATTTCTGCGACAAAAAAGGCTGGAAAATCGATGTCATCTCCATGACGGAGGGCACCGTCGGAGGGTACAAGGAAATCGTGTTCACCATCAGCGGCGACGGCGTTTACGGAATGATGAAGTACGAATCAGGCGTTCACCGCGTGCAGCGCGTACCGCAAACCGAAGCACAAGGACGCGTCCACACTTCCGCCGCCTCCGTGGTCGTACTCCCTGAAGCAGGCGAATTCGACGTGGAACTCAAGATGAGCGACATCAGAAAAGACACCTACTGCTCCTCCGGTCCTGGCGGCCAGTCCGTCAACACCACCTACTCCGCCGTCCGCCTCACTCATATCCCGACCGGCATCGTGGTCGCCATCCAAGACGAAAAATCACAACTCAAGAACTTGGACAAGGCCATGAGCGTTCTGAGAACAAGACTATACGAAAGAGAATACAAGAAATATCTCGACGAGATTTCATCCAAGCGCAAGACGATGGTATCCACCGGCGACCGCTCGGCAAAAATCCGCACCTACAACTACCCGCAAAACCGCGTCACCGACCACCGAATCAATCTCACCATGTACAACCTGATTGGCTTCATGAACGGCGACATCGAAGAGACCATCGAGGCACTGCAAGTGGCTGAAAATGCGGAACGACTGAAAAACTCGTAAAATACTGGGAGATTATGCCAGGGGTTTAGACAGCTTCCTTCACACGGAAGAGGGCGTTGGTTCGAATCCAACATCTCCCACCCCAATCAAAAAAAACGGATAATTCAAGTTATCCGTTTTTTTGTTATCTCCCCTCCCCTATCTTCTTTCTATTTCATGCTCATTCGATAGGCATGGTAGCGTTCGACCACATCGTGCGCATAATTGGCGGTGTGCTTGCCGGGATAATAGCCGCACTTCACGACTGGGTCGCTATAATACTTTCTGATGGATTTCTTAATCAGGTAGGGCTCCACATCCAGCCACACATCGGGGTTGCCGCCATACTTGCGACAAAGCGCACGCGCGTCGAAAATGTGCCCCGCACCTGAATTATAGGCGGCTGCGACAAAATAAACGCGCTCATTCTCATCCTCAATCGACTTGAACATCTTGTTTGTATAGGCAATCATCTTCACGCCTGCCGCCAACTGCTCGGTCACGGAAGAGGTGGAGTCGATGCCGTAAGCCCTTGCGGTGGGAGGCATCATCTGCATAATGCCGTATGCACCGCCATATCCATACAAATGGGGGGAGAAATGAGATTCCTGATAAATGATGGAGGAAACGAAGCGCCAATCAACCCCGCGTTTGTCGGCCAACCGCCGGATCGTCGCATCGTATGCCGAAATCCGACCGCGCTTCTTTTCAGGAGAAGCATTGAGCAGGAAACGCGACTGCGGATGAAAATACTTGTTGCAGAACCTGTCATACTGTCGCGTCTTCTTAAACGAAACCAGCCACTCATTCAACCGCTTGTTGAAAGTGGCATTGGCCGGATTCAAAATCCAACGGCGTTCGAAATCGGGGCCGACCGACTTCACCGTTTCCACATTGGCATAAAAAGGCTCCAACATAAACGCAGTGATATTGTCCACCACAACATAGCCGATGCTGTCATCCTGCAGCAACTCCAGCAGAGACTCCGCATCCAAGGTGTCGTTCACCAGCTTCCAACCTTGTGACGCCGGCAACGAGTCCGGAACGATTTCGCACGGAAAGTGCTGGGGAATCCAAACCGTCTTTGCCGCCTCATTCTCCACATTCTTATTTTCCAGCAAAACGGGATAGACCGTGGAGTGGGATTCAGAGAACTCCATATACTTATAGCCATGCTGCGAAGGAAGCAGATCGTACGCAATAATATCGTAAGTGCTCGTCAGCAAATTATCGTGGACATCCTCAGGCTCGCTGGTAAACGTGAGATCAAGCTCCTTGTGAAGCGAGTCGGCCATCAGTCGGAGCAATTCATACTGGAAACCGATGACAGTGCCTTTATAAAGGAAATAGTCTGACGGATGGCAGAAGAGGAGGACTTTCAGGCGGTCGGTGGTATTCTCCACGAAAACAGGCACGGCTTCCTCCTCCGTAGGGGGAGAAGAATGGAATCGCGGGTGATTCAAGATGACGACTGCCAGTGCAATAGTGGCGACAGCCAGCAGAATCCAATGGAGATGTTTCCGGATGTTCAAGGCTTATTCAGCTGATGAAACCAAGATGACCTGATCGACCGTTTCGCCGGGTTCCAACTTCACACGGCCGGAGCCGAGGTAATAGTCGCGAACCATCACGCTGTCGGAATTAAAATAAGTTGAGTCATAGGTGACAGCCACTTCCAACAAGGCTTCATATTTAAAAGTATGGGTGAAGACGCCGTTTTTGTCGGTATAACCCTCTGCCTTGGCGAAATCCGCATAATTGTCCTCCAAGCCCACTCTCACATAAGCGTTCGGCAAAACATCGGCGGTGTCGATGCCCGTGTTGGTTTTATGAACGCGCAAAACCAGTTCGCAAACAGGTTCCTTCTTGCATTGAACACAGAAAGTCAATAAAGCTATGGTCGCTAAAAAGTAAAACGCAATGGCAATTTTTTTCATTTCGGTTGGCTTTAATTTACGTTAATTCAATCAAGCGGCAAAAGTAATATTTTTTTCTGAATAATCATCATTTATTCTTGATTGTTTCGTAATTTTGCAGCTTAAAAAACAAAAAGTGGAAAACAGCAGGAAATTCATCATTTTCGGTTTGGGCAACGCGGAGGACAAATATACCGGCACACGGCACAACATTGGTTTTGAAGTGGTTAATGCCGTCGCCAAAAAACTGGGGGTCACTTTTCGCTCCGACCGCCACGCCTACATTGCCGAAGGCAGGTACAAAGGCCGCACCCTCATATTGGCGCTTCCCACGACTTATATGAATCTCAGCGGCAAAGCAGTCCGCTACTGGATGGAGCACGAGAACGTCCCTTCGGAAAACATCCTCGTGATTTGCGATGACATCGACCTTCCGGCGTGAGCCCTCCGCATGCGCGCCAAAGGCAGCGGCGGCACCCACAACGGACTCGGCCACATCATCGAAACATTGGGGCATTCCAATTTCCCCCGCCTTCGTTTCGGCGTGGGACACGATTTCGCGCAAGGCTATCAAATCGAATACGTTCTCGGGAGATTTGAAGGGGAGGAAATGAAAAACACCATCCAGCCCGCCATCGACACCGCCGTGGAAATGGTGCTCTCTTTCACCACAGCCGGCCTGCAACAAACCATGAATCAGTTTAATACGAAAAAATCCGACAAGAAAAAA
Organism: uncultured Bacteroidales bacterium; assembly: GCA_900321845.1. Lineage (GTDB taxonomy): Bacteria > Bacteroidota > Bacteroidia > Bacteroidales > WCHB1-69 > UBA1756. Next base: position 3,365 of record ONXT01000241.1, read on the forward strand.
GATGAGGGGAACCCATCCGACAAGCCAGACAATCATGCGCAATAAAATCCTCCTTCTGCTCGCCCTGTTCGCCTTTTCATTGACACTCTCCGCCAACGAAGGCGACTCGCTGCGACTTGATTCCCGATCCACCCCGAAAAAGTCTTTGGAAATAACCAACGACTTGGACGTTTACCTGCAATACGGATTCCATATCGGGACCGATATTCCTTTGGATTCCCGCTATCTATCTGGCTATGACCATCTTAACGGGATTCTTACAGGCTCATTCGGCTTCTACGTACGCGGCGGTTACACATACATTTTCGGTGAAGTCGGTTTGGAATACATGTTCTACAAAGGCCGCTACGAAGCCCGCAACACCGTTTCCAATATTCTTATCGGCACTGAAACAGTGGAAAGCCGCTATCTGCAGGTCCCCGTGAAAGTGGTCGGAAACATCAGCCTGAGGAAACAGTGCTTTCTCCTCCCCAACACCGGATTCATCTATCAACCGCTCATCCACTGCACCAAAAACGATATTTCATACGGAAAGGACAACCTGATGAGGCATCAATTCCTCTATCACGCAGGGCTGGCATTCAGAGTGAAGTTCTTCACTGTGGAGCTGGCATACAAAAAGTCACTGCGCCCGTTCTTCACCGACCGCACCTCCATCAAGCAGTCCTATTTCAGCATATATTTGGGGGTAAAATTATAATCATCTGACAATCAATAATATATATGATAAAGAGCAAGTCGTTTTTACTATGGTTGATTCTTCTCGCTGCCGCCCTTTCGCTGCATGCGCAAGAAGATGAGACGCAGGATGGCGAGGAAGACTTGTTCAACAAGACCATCGACTCCGCGATGGCCATCTCGCCCCAATATCTACCCACCTCATACACCCAGTGCGGAGGATTTTTTTTCCATCCTGTTGACTACAAGGAAATTGACACAACGATGAACTTCATCGGCCAGTTCGACCCACTCAACCGGACGGAAAACATCTACCAGTCATTAGGTACCAACGGACAGGCCCACAAGCCGATGAACTTCACTTTTTCGCGGAATCCAGGCTTCCAGTATATTTCCACCCCCTACCCTTTGTATTTCAAGGAGCAGGATGACCTGAAACTCTACAAACTGAAAACCGTTTACACCGACATCGCCTACAACTATGGCATTGCCACGGAAAACAATTTCTACGCGACCCATGCACAGAACATCAAAGACAAGGTGAACTACGCCTTCAACCTGCGCGGCTACCGCAACGACGGATATTTTTCGCACCAACGAACCGCGGGCATCACTTTCGATGGATTGATCCACTACGAAATCCCTTCCCAAATATACGGATTCAAACTCAGCTACATCGTCAACAACTTCAACATGCAGGAGAACGGCGGACTGCTCGACACGAAGGATTTCCTCGACCAACTCGTTGAGAATCTGCAAGGCTACAACCTCAAACTGTATAATGCCACTTCCAAAACGCTCACCCACGATCTGATGTTCCGCCAATATGTCAATTTCATGACCAAATCAAAGAAAACATCGGAGCGGAAATATCGCGGTACGCTGATGCACACCTTCCAATTCAAACAACAGCGATTCACCTACATGGACTTCAACACCGACTCGTCCTACTATCACTTTACCTATGCTGCGCAGGATTCAACGATTGACACAATGCGTTTCTACACGATATCCAACACATTGCAAATCAGCACGTTCCAACCATACAAGGAAAACAAGTTCGAGAGATACTTCGTTCATTTTACAGGAGGTGTCACCTATGAATATACGAACTACGCCGCCCGCAACTACTTCGGACATGCGCTGATTCCGTTCGCGCAAGCGCATATCCGCCTGTTCACCGTGATGGACATCCACGCCAGAATCAGTTATACTTTAGGCGGGTATAATCAAAACGACCTGAATACCAGCGCCGAAATCAGCTGGAAACTCGGGAAAAACAGCAAGCATAAAATCGGGGCGGCCATCCAATTTTACTACCTCTCGCCAGACTACATCATGACCAGTTTCTCCGACAATCATCATTATTGGGAAATCCAATGGCCCAAAAAACAGAAGATCGTCCAACTCAATCCCTATTGGCAATGGGGTGAGTACAAAGTGGAGATGAACTACTACATGCTTCATCACTTCGTTTATCTCAGCGATTCGTTAACGCCAAAAGTATCAGACGATTACACCAATGTATTTCAAGTGCATCTTTACGCTCCTTTCTACATGAAAGGTTTCGGGCTGAAGACGAATCTCTATCTGCAATATGCCAACAAACAGATTATCCAAGTGCCTGTTTTCGCCGGCCGGCTGGACTTTTTCTATCGCTTCGGAATTTTCAAGAACAAGGCGAAACTGCAATTCGGCTTCAATGCCGCCTACAACACCAGTTATTATGGTTACGGATACTACCCACTCCTGCGCCAATTCTATCTGCAAACCAAAGTCAAGACCGGCAACTATTTTTATTTCGACATTTACGCGGCGATACAAGTGCAGCGAATCAGCATTTTCTTCAATGTGAGTCATGTGCTCTGCGGGCTGCTAGGCCGCGACTACTTCACCACCCCCGACTATCCCATGGCCAACCGTCGGTTTGCGATTGGCATCAAGTGGCGTTTCTTTGATTAATGGCAATGGAAAAAATCACGCGTAGCAACTTTTACTTCCGCTTTACCTACGGGCTGACCGCGCTCGCTTTGGCGACACTGCCATTCACCCGCACCCTCATCTGCCCCATTGCCGTCGCAATGCTCCTGCTTCTAATCATCGACAACCGTTGGAAAGAAAATTACAACTCACTGAAATCAAACAACTTACTTCCCTTTGTCATCATCTCGTCCGCAATTTTCCTAACCTCCCTCATCGGCACGCTCTATTCGCAAAACACGGGTAAAGCCATCTCCGATTGGGAGTACAAATTCCTGTTTTTAGCGTTTCCACTTTGCATCTTTCCTATCATTGACAAAATCAGCATCAAACAATTTCGGACTTTAATTGTTATATTCTGTTCTGCCACTTTGTCAGTCGCGCTCATCAATTTTGTCATATCTGCCATTTTTTTTGCACGGACCGGCGATTCTCAGCAATTCTTTTACATCTATGCCACGCATCTGCCGTTGAAACACCACACCCATCCCTCCTACCTTTCCATGTATGCGTGTGTCAGTTGGGTGGTGGCAGCCTATTTTTTAATAAAATCGGAAGCTGAAAGCCGATGGGAAAAGATCGTTTTTTGGCTGTGCCTGTTCATTTTCCCGATTGACATTTTCTTGATGAACTCCAAGGCCGGGATTCTGATTTTTGGTATTTTCCTATTGACAATCATTGGCTTGCTAATCAATAGAAAGAGAAAAAGAACGGCTTTGACCGTTACGGTCATGCTGGCCTGCCTCGCCTGCGCCCTTGGCGGCATTCTCTATCTTTGGAAAACCAATGAAGGCAGAATCGGCCATGCATTGAACTCCCTGATGACTGCCAATTATGACAATCCATACGACGGGACGTCACAGCGGGTGGTGGTTTGGAAAACGGCATGGGAATTGTCGCTTGAGAACCTGCCGACGGGAGTTGGCAGCGGGGACGTTGATGACACCCTGTTCCAACGGTACCAAGAGAGCGGCTACACAGGGCTTTTCGCCAAAAAGCTGAACTGCCACAACCAATACCTTCAGAATTTTTTGGGGACTGGTTTGATTGGACTCGGCGTTATTCTGCTGTTTTTAATCTACCCTTTGGTATGGGCAAAAAAAAGGCGCGATTTTCTACTCGCGTCGTTCATTCTCATTATCGGATTCAATATGCTGGTAGAAAGCATGTTAGAGATTCATGCCGGCACCGATTTCATCTCGTTGATGTACGTGCTTTTGGCAGCTCGGTCGGCAGTCATGCCGATTGGGTGTAAGAGGTCGGAGTGACGTAATCCTCGAGGAGGACCATCAGTTTTTGGCGCAGGAAATAGATTCTGCTCTTCACGGTACCGATTGATATTCCCATGATTTCAGCGATTTCCTGGTACTTGTAGCCATCGAGATACATTTCGAACGGTTTGCGCTGCTCTTCCTTGATGCTGGTGATTTTCTTGTTGATATCGTTCACGTAATAATGGATGTCAGCGGCATCGCAGGGGTCGGTCACCGTGGTTAAGGTGTGGGAGTCGGGCGTATCGTCGAACATCGTCTGACGACGTTTCTTGCGGCGGTAATCATTGACGAAGGTGTTGTACATAATGGTGAACGTCCATGCTTTCAGGTTGGTATTCTCCTCGAAACGGTCGCCGAACTGCAGGACTTTCAGGTAGGTTTCCTGGACCAAATCATCCGCATCGGCTTCATTGTGAGTATAATACAAAGCGCGCTGTTTCAACTCGCTATCAAAGTTCATCACTTCGTCAATCATATTGTTGGCACTTTCCATATAAAGGCGTTTAGGTTATTCGCGTAAAAAACAATGGTGTATAACATTGCAACAAGTGTGCCAAAAAGGTTGATGATAAAAAATTTTTTCTCAAAAAAAATAACTACTTTTGCGCACCATTTAACCTTTGTATTTTATGATTAAAAGAATCAGCCTATTCCTTGCCATTTTTCTTTTTTGCTTTATTTATAGCACTGATGCTCAACGACTTAAAGCATTCTCAAGCGATCCTTCGCTAACGCAGGAGGAGATGCGCGTGTTGGCTGCGAGCGTTCCGAAAGAGCGACAGAAAGAGGCAGAGGCGGAATTGGAGAAGTTCGATGCCTTCTGGACTTCCAGCCAGATGACGGAAGAGTTCCAAAACTCGTTCATTGAGATTTCCAACCTCATGTTGCGCAAGAACATGCGTTTCTTCCCTCATTTCAGCGCGTTTTTCAAGGCATTCGACGCATTCATCAACAGCGATTTGTCCGAATACGACAAAGCGTGGCTGCGCATTCTGCAATATCACGTGAACAACGATTTGAGTGATTTCCACAATGTGATGGGGAATTATGTCAATATCTTCAACGACAATATTCTTTTCAAGAGTGGAAGTTCCAAATGGACGGCCTACGGGGCTGTTGAATCGATGGGGATGGAAAAAGAGCCATACATTGAATACAGCGACATCGATTTGGTGGGGGCTGGCTCGCGCGACAGCGTGGAAATCCTCGGAACCTCAGGACGCTACTACCCTGCTTCAACGAGATGGGTGGGCAAAGGCGGCAAAATCAACTGGCTGCGCGCCGGACTTCCGGAGGAAAAGGTGATGGCGACGTTTGAAGACTACGCTTTGGACACTCGCCAACCCAAGGTGAAAATACAAAACGCGACCCTGTATTACCCGGAACTCCTCGGCCAGCCCATCCTCGGCACGCTTGAGGACAAAGCCGGGCTGGAAACCGACGAGTCAAAGGTCACCTTTCCCCGCTTCCGCAGCAACGACGACAACTTGACCGTACGCAACATCTACGACAATGTGGACTACATCGGAGGATTCGAATTGCGCGGCGCTTCCATTGAGGGCGATGCCAACGCCGAACAACTCGCCAGGATCAACATCCGAAAGGGCAATCGAGTGGTCGCCTCCGTTGCTGCCATCCACTTTCTTTTCAAGGAGGAGACGATTCGCGCCAACGACGCCCGCACCAACATCTACATCGAGACCGACTCCACCGGCATCGACTCCATCTACCACCCATCCGCCAATTTTTACTACAATGAAGCCAATTCGCAACTGCTCTTCTCCCGCCCGAAATACGGGGTCGGCCGAAGCCCTTTCTTCGACAGCTATCACAAAATGGACATCACCGTGGAGACCATCGCCTGGGATTTGACCAAAGATAAAATCGAGTTCAAGCCGATGACTGGCTCTACCAACGAAAGCCCGGCTACCTTTGAATCGCAAAACTTCTTCAACAATCAGACCATGCGAAAACTGCAGGGTGTGAACGATGAAAACCCGCTCTTTACGCTTTGGAAAGCCTACAATGCAGGCAACTTCAAGCCACTGACATACGAGCAGATTGTGCGCTACTTCAACCGCCCGCCCGAAGATGTAAAATCCATGCTCATCCAGTTCGCCGCCGACGGCTTTGTAGAGTACGACGTCAATGCCAACAAAATTTATTACCGCAAAAAAATCGCGCAATACCTGAACAACGACGTCAACAAAAAGGATTTCGACAACATCATCCTGGAGTCAAAAACGCACTATGCCGTCTTGAATTTGGAAAACAACGATTTGACGGTTACCGGCTGCGAGTACTTCGTGCTGAGCGACGCGCAAATTGTGAACGTCTATCCGACGGAGGAGCGCGTTACCGTAGGAAGAGACCGCGACATGCGCTTTTCGGGCCGTATCATCGCCGGTCTGTTCGACTTCGTCAGCCACAAATGCGATTTCAACTACGAGAATTTCAACGTGCGCATGGAAGACATAGACTCCCTGATCATGTATGTGGAGGACAAGAACGGCCCGCAGAACATCTACGGGGAATATCGGCTTTCCAAGGTTCAAAGTCCGATTGAGGATTTGGGCGGCACGCTCTACATTGACATGCCATGGAACAAGTCGGGCAAAATCGACAACCCCAAGTTCCCCTACTTCACCAGTTTCGAAGGCGGGCACGTCTATTACGACCATCCGGAGACCTTCAACCGCCATTACAACCGCAGCAAATTCTTCTATGCGCTGGACAACTTCACCATCACCAACTTGGACAACTTCGACACAGACTCCATCCGTTTCGACGGCCAGTTGATTTCCGGTGGCATCTTCCCCGACATCCGCCATGAATTGAAGGTACGCCCCGACTTCTCGCTCGGTTTCATCCATAACACCGGCGACGGCGGCCTTGCCGCATACGGTGGAAAGGGCACTTTCGCAGGCAAAATCGACTTGAGCAACCGCGGTCTGCGCGGCAAAGGCACTATCGACTACCTGACCTCCCACACCGTCTCCGACAGTTTGGTCTTCTTCCTCGACAGAACCACCGGAAGCGTGAAGACACACGTCGTGCAGGAGCAGATGGCCGGGGTGGAATTCCCGCCCGCCAACATGGAGAACGGATTCCTGAACTGGGAAGCCTACAACGACAAAATGTACGTTTATACCGACAAGTCGCCGATGCACATCTTCAACGAGACGGAATTGATGGGCAACTCCATTCTGACCCCCGACGGAATGTACGGCACCGGCACCCTGAACTTCAATCGCGCCGACATCACCTCCAAGCTGTTCAGTTTCAAGCATCATGAGCTCTTCGCTGATGCCGCCGACATGCGCATATTCGATCTCTATCAGACAAACGAGTTCGTCTTCTCCACCGACAATTACAAATCCCACATTGACTTCCAAACCAGAAAAGGGCATTTTGAATCCAACGACGAGACTTCCGAAATCCTTTTCCAACGCAACCAGTTCAAGACGCAGGCGAATATGTTCGACTGGGATCCGATTGACGAAAACGTGCTGACTTTCAAGTGGGAAGACCCCTACAAAGATGTGGATATCGATGGAACGAAGGCACGCGAGTTGATTGACATGGAGAGTCACGGCAACGAGCTGACGGCGACGAACTCCAAGACACACGCCCTGCAATTCACCACCACCGCTGCGGAATTCAACTTTAAAACCAACATCATCAATGCGCACGGCGTCCGCTACATCAATGTGGGCGATGCTGCCATCGTGCCCAAGAACGGCGACGTCACCATCCGCGAAGCCGCTGTATTAGAGACACTTACCGATGCACGCATCGTTGCCGACCGCGATAAGAAATACCACGAACTCTACAACTGCGTGGTCAACATCGTGCATGCCGCCGACTTCAAGGGTTCCGGCGACTACGACTACATTGATGTCAACAAAGAGGTGCAAGTCATCCACTTCGACACGCTTTGGTACTACGAAACCACGCAGGGGGATGCCAAAATCCCGCTGGCCAGAGACTTCAAACTCAGTCCGCATTTCGGCTTTGATGGACGCGCCGAACTCAACAGCGCCAACGAGTTCCTCACTTTCATTGGCGGTGTCGAGCTCATCCACGACTGCGATACGGTGAAATACGCCCGCTTGCGCATCAGCGACCAAATCAACCCCGACCACGTGCTGATCAAAATTGACGAGCACGCCCGCGATGTCAACGACCGGAAGGCCGTCGTCGCCATCGCCTCCACCAACACCACCGGACGCATCTACACCTGCTTCGGCGCCGCCAAAGACCAGTTCAACGATGCGGAATACATCTCCGTAACTGGCTACATCGACTTCGACGAGGAGCACCAGATGTTCCGCGCCGCCTCGCTGGAAAAACTGGAAGACCCCGAACTGACGGAGAACATCATCACCTTGAGCAAAACCGAATGCATCTCGCGAGGCAGCGGTGTCATCGACATGGGCGCCAAATTGGGGCGCGTGGAATTCAGCACCCTCGGCACCGTCGTGAACTTCATGCGCGCCGACTCCGCCGAAATGAGCCTCACCACCTCCATCGACTTCTTCTTCAATGAAAACGCCATGAAAGTCATGAGCAAACACATCAATGAAGCCGACCTTGACTTCATCGACGTGTGGGAAGACGAAGAGTACGACCTAGCACTTCGCACCATCCTGTCGGAAAAAGAGTACGACGACTACGCCTACGAAGTGAACACCAACGGACAGGCACAGAAACTACCCGAAAAACTGCGCGTGAAGTTCCTCTTCGCCGACATCAGCTTCACCTGGGACCGCGAAGCCAAGGCCTTCATCTCTCAGCACTATCTGCCCGTGGTCATCTGCAACGCAAAGGAGATCAACAAGGAAATACCAGGGGAAATCGTGATTGAAAAACGCGGCTCCCGAAATAGACTCTACCTCTATTTTGAAACCAACGACGACTTCTTCTTCTTCCAATTGGAAAACAACAGCATGTACGGCTACTCCTCCGACAAGAAATTCACGGACGCCATCGTGGAGACAAACGCGAAAAAACGTATGCTTAAGCCGGAAAACGGCCTGCCCGCCTTTACTTACAAATTAGGCAACCGTTCCCAGAAGAACAAATTCATGAAGAAGTTCTACAAGGTTCCTGAAGAAGATGCAGAAGAACAGAGTGAAGAATAGCGGTTACTTCTCCTCCACTTTCACTTTGAACGACAAGAAAATCAGATAAACCATTGCGCAGCAAAGAACAATCAATGCTCCGTTTTGGGTATTCATTTTGTCGGAAAGCGTGGTCATCAAAGGTGGAAGAATGGCACCGCCCACAATGCCCGTCACCATCAGACCGGAAATCTCGTTCGTCTTGTCAGGACGCAGACGCATCGCCAACGAGAAAATGACAGAGAAAATGCTGGCACAAGCAAAGCCCACCATGCCGATGAAAGTCAGAATCGCATACTCGCTTTGAAGGAAAAACAACGGAATCATCAGCACAAGTGCCGCCAACATATTGATTTTGAAATACTTGGTAGTGCTGACTTTGGCCAAAAGCGCCGTCCCGACAAATGCACCGATGGTACGGCAGAAGAAATAGACGCTCGGCGCAAAACCCGCCTGATCTGTGGTAAAGCCCAATCTCTCAATCAATAGTTTCGAGGATTCCATGTTGATGCCGACATCGATGCCCACTACCGCCACTATGCCGAGGAACAGCAACAAGATATTCCCATCTTTCAATACGGAAAACGAGGCCCTCAACGAGGAGGTGTCGCCGAGTTCCTCTTTTTCAACCGGGGTGAACAGCAGCCACAGTCCGGAAATCAGCGTGATGGCCGCAAAAACGGGGAAAATATGATGCCACGAACCAAATTGGGCCACCAGAAAAGCGGCAATCAGCGGTCCACAGAAAGAGGACAACGCCTTGATAACCTGTCCACCCGTCATGGCACTTGTCAGCGATTTTCCACTCAACATATTGGAAACCAAAGGATTGAGAGAAACCTGCAAGATGGTATTACCAATTCCCAACAAAGCGAAAGCAATGCAACAGGTAACAAGATTATACGCAAAATAGGGAATGCACATGCCGATGATGGTGACGAGCATACTGAGCAGGACGGTGCGTTTCCGACCTATTTTGTTCATCAGCAAGGCGGACGGAATCGCCAAAATGAAGAACCAGAGGAACACCATGGAGGGCAAAAAACCGCTCATCGTTTCCGAAAGTTGGAAATCGTCTTTCACGTAGGAGGTGGCAATTCCAACCACATCCACGAAGCCCATTACAAAAAAAGCAAAGAAAACGGGCAGCAACGCAACAATTACATTTTGTTTTTTCATAGTAAAACGTTTTGAGCCGCAAAAATACAGAAAACTCCTCTAACTTCTACAATGGGGAGGATAAAATTATTGCGCTTATCCGCATTGAAGGTACTTGGCAAATACGAGCAAGAATCAGGGGGAGTTGTATCAAATCCAAGCTCACGTCCATCAAGCTTTACAACAATTCCACGAGCACGAACAGCCAGTGGGCGAAAATGCCGGCGCAGAGTCCGCCAATGGTGTGTGCGCCGATCGCTTTGGAAATCAGGTTGCGGTAGCCCATGGAATCGAGCATGGCCGTATGCGTGCTGAGGTAGCCGCTCCAGCACATCCCCATCGCGGTAAACACCGCAATGGAGTTGTTATCAATCAAATGCGCCGCATCGAAGGTCGGAACCAC
>ONXT01000128.1 GCA_900321845.1 uncultured Bacteroidales bacterium
AAAACGGCACCTTCGACTATGATATGGAAGGACAGTTCGTTACACCGCTGCTCAACAATACCGAGGCGTGCGCCTATGTCTATTACGAAAACGGAATCGCGAAGTGCGCCATCGAAAAGGCTTTTTTGAATGGTGAAATCGATTTCCGCAAACCCATCTCCTGTCATTTATATCCCATCCGAATCAAAAAACTCCCCGACTACGACGCCCTGAACTACCATCGCTGGTTCGTGTGCGAAGATGCATACCGATTGGGCGAAGAAATGAAATTGCCGGTCTATCGTTTCCTGAAAGAACCCCTCATCCGCAAATACGGCGATGACTGGTATGAACTTTTAGAGTCTGAAGTAAAGAAGAGGCGTTGACTTCAACGATCTCTTAGCTGAAACCTGACCCCCAAACATAAACCTTTAACCTAAAAAAATGTACGGTTCAAAAAATAGCAAGAAGAAAGCGGTTTCGGGAAAAACGCATCTCGAACGCTCCAAATTGATTGTCCCCTTCTGGTGTTTGTACATATTGTGCGTGGCAGTTGTCGTCGTCTATTTCCTCAGTTTGGCCAATGATGACGATATTGCCAATGTATATGAACTTCAGGAGCGCATAGACACGACCTATCAGGCATCCATCGTTTATGCCTCCGACGGTGTGACGGAACTGGGACGCTATTATTATGACAATCGTTCCAACTGCCATTTCAGAGATATTTCCCCTAATATGATTAACGCGCTGATAGCCACGGAAGATGCGCGTTTTATGACCATTGCGGGATTGATTTCCGCGCGTTGGTGCGTGTCGCTTTCGGACTGTTCACTGGCGGGCGCGGCGGCGGCAGCACCATTACGCAGCAGCTTGCCAAAAACATGTACGACCGCGAACCTGGGAATCTGGTGAAGTCGAAACTGAAAGAGTGGATCCTTGCCTTAAGGCTGGAACGTGAGTACTCCAAGGAGGAAATCATCACACTGTATCTGAATACGGTTGACTTTTCTCATCAGGCTATGGGGATTGAAACCGCAGCCCACCGCTATTTCTCCACCACCCCGGAGGATTTGACGGTGGAGCAGGCCGCCCTGCTTGTCGGAATGCTGAAAGCCCCCGGCAACTTCGACCCGATTGCACACCCCGAAGCCTCCCAGACCCGTCGCAATGTGGTCATCGGCCAGATGAACAAGTATGATTTTTTGACGGATTCGCAGGCGGATTCCATCAAAAAGATCCCGCTGAGCATGGACAAGTACACCTACGAGTCGCACACGACGGGAAAAGCCACCTATTTCAGGGAATACCTTCGTGGCTATCTCGACACGCTGATTTGCAGTCGTACTTCCAAATATCTGAAACCGAATGGAGAACCCTACAATTTATATAAGGACGGACTTCGGATTTATACCACGATTGACGTTACCATGCAGAAATATGCGGAAGAGGCTGTCTATGAGCATATTAAAAAAGACCTTCAGCCGAAGTTCTTTGCACAGCAACGCCGCAACAAAAATGCGCCTTTCTATAATCTTTCCGCCGAGCAGACCAAGAATCTGATGAGGGGCGCTATCAAGAATTCCACCCGTTACAGGCTGGCTGTTTCGGGTGGCAAATCGCCGGCCGAGGCGGAGAAAGAGTTTTACCGACCCGTGAAAATGCGCATCCTTGCCGAGGACGGCGTCCATCAGAAAGACACGACCTTGACCCCCTACGACTCCATCCGTTATATGAAGTCGTTCCTTCAATGCGGTTTTATGGCCATGGAACCAACCAGCGGCCAGATCAAGGCATACGTTGGCGGCGTCAATTACGAGGCCTTCCAATACGATCACGTGATGTCTTCCCGTCGTCAGGTGGGATCCACTTTCAAACCTTACGTCTATGCCTCCGCCATGGATGGCAGCGGTGGCGCGCTATCTCCCTGTACCATGGTACCCAACACGTCGGTTTATGAGCCCAAAACGGGATGGTCGGTGGCAGCCACTTACAAAGGTGCCTCTTCGCTGAGCTTGAAGGAAGCACTGGCTCGCTCCCTGAATAACGTCTCCGCTTATCTGATTACCAAGGGAGGAACCTCTCCTCAGGCTGTAAAACAGCTTATCGGCGGTATGGGCATCGATACCAGCAAGGTCCCCGCCGTTCCATCCATCGCTTTAGGTGCTTGTGAATTAACACTTTACGAGCAAGTGGGTGCCATCAATTGCTTCCCAAATCAAGGGGAATATGTGAAACCCTACTTCATCGTCAAAATCTGCGACAAGAATGACCATCTGATTTATGAGGAAAAGCCTCGTATGAATGATCCTATGAGCCAACTGCTTGCCTTCCAGACGGTTTGCCTTATGCGCGGCGTTGTCGAACATGGTACCGGTTACCGCTTGAAAACCACCTATGGCCTTAATTTCCCCATTGCCGGAAAAACGGGAACCACCAACAACCACTCCGACGCGTGGTTTGTCGGCTATTCCCCGATGCTGACCTGCGGCGTTTGGGTTGGCTGTGACGATCGCAGTGCGCACTTCAACTCGATGGCCAATGGTCAGGGTTCGCGCGCTGCCATGCCTGTTTTCGGCCTGTTCATGAAAAAAGTCTATTCCGACCCCAATCTCCCTTATGCGGCTGTAATTGCCAAACATGACCCCAACGATCCCCGTTATGAATTCCTCAAGCCGGAAGGTGCGAATGTGGATGCTAACGGCTGCCTTATGCAGGATTCCGAGGCCCAACCTTTCGTCATTCCCGACAACACCTTGGAATTTTAAGTTTTATTAATAATCTTAATATATTGATATACAGATTGTTATATTTCAATATAAAAATTAATGGCTATTAGTAAAAAAAATAGTACTTTTGCAGCCTGATTTTTAGTGTAAGAAATAATAATTTGGAATGAAGAAATTATACCCTGTAATCGCCATCGCATTTTTAATTCTACTGTGTGGCAATATAAATAGCGTTTTCGCGCAAAAACACATTGTTTATGGTACCGTTTATGACGAGGCCCAGCGGAAACCGATCCCTTTTACGCAAATCATGTCGCCTTCGCTGAGCGAGCCGGCGCAGACCGATTCGGATGGCAATTTTGAGATTGTGGTCAACGGCGACAGTTGCGAACTGACCTTTTTCTATACAACATATAAGACGGAAATAAAGACAGTCTATTTCTCCCCAAAAGAGCCTAAGGTGAGATTGGTTATCAAGATGATTTCCGAGATTTACGATGTGGAAGGTGCGAGTATCGTGGCCAAGAAGATTGACAACGACCCGGCTACTTCTACGGGTTCCATCGTCAATGTGAATCCGAAGGATATGCAGAACTTGAATCCCTCTGGCGTGAACGAGATGGTGGACAAGGTTCCTGGCGTGGCCGTAGTGGACAATGAGCCGCAAATCCGTGGTGGCAGCGGTTTCAGTTCCGGTATGGGTAGCCGCGTGCTGATTCTGCTCGACGACATGCCGTTCCTCCGTCCTGATGCCGGTCGCCCGATGTGGAGTTTCATCCCGATGGAGAATATCGGTGCCATCGAAATCTATAAGGGGGCATCCTCTGTGCTGTTTGGTTCCTCCGCACTCACTGGCGCCATCAACGCGCAAACCGCCTACCCGGGACTCGACCCCACCACCAAGGTGACTGTCCATTACGGTCTCTACGACTCCCCGCGCAATAAGGAAGAAAAGAGCTGGGGCAAGGTTCCCCCGATGAAGTGGGGCGCATCGTTCCTTCATTCCCGCATCATCAAGAATGATTTCGACCTGATTGTCGGCGGCGAGTACTATGACGACATGAGCTATATTGGACCGGAGCGGCCGATTTCCGCGGACTCCGTCCTGAAGACCAAATATCACGATGGCAAATACGAAATGCGCGCCCGCCTCAATTTCGGTATGCGCTATCGCCCCAACAAGGTGAAGGGTTTGATCGCCTCCCTGAACGGGAATTTTATGTACTCGGAGAATGCGCAGTCGTTCTTCTGGTATGATTCGGAAACGAACAAGTACCGCACCTACAAAGGCTCCCTTTCTGTTTTCAAGGACTTCATGTTCTATTTGGACCCGTGTCTTAGCTACGTGGCTAAAGATAGCGCCTACTATACCCTGAAAAACCGCATCACTTATAGTGACAACAAGGAGTTGTCTGGTGCGCAGTCCGCACGCTCGATGATGGCATACGATGAGTTCCAATACACGAAGGATTGGAAATTCACCGCTTTGGACTTCGCCCTCACCGCTGGTGTGATGAACTTGTACACCCGTTCTTTCGGACGGGTTTTCAGCGGTAACAACTATGACACGCTGCCCGCCCTGATGACATCCGACAACTTCGCCGCGTATGTGCAGGTTGAAAACAAGTTCTTGAAAAACAGGAACTTGTCGTTGGTGATGGGCGCACGTTGGGAGGCATTTGTCATTGACCGTGAGTTCGCGCAGAAGCCGATTTTCCGCATCGGCCTCAACTACCAGTTGGTGGAGTGGCACACTGCGTTCCGTGCCTCTTTCGGACAGGGCTACCGCTATCCGAGCATCGGCGAACGCTACATCTCCATCTCCGTCGGCAATTATGGTTTCTATCCGAATCCCGACTTGAAACCGGAGAGCAGCTGGAATGCTGAGTTCGGTATCGCCCAGCCTTTCCGCGTGGGACCCTTCGGTGGCTATTTCGATGTCGCCGCCTATCACCAGCAGTTCGACAATTTCATCGAGTTCGCTTTCGGCAACTGGGGGTCCAAAGGCAATTTCCTTGACGACATGGGCTTCATGTATCTGAACACCGGTCCGGCCTCCATTACCGGCGTGGATCTCTCACTGATAGGCAAGGGTAAAATATCCAAGAAAGTGGAGTTTAATTTCCTGTTCGGCTACACATACTCTTACCCCATCACTAAAAACCGCAAGAAGATTTACTACTGGACCAGCGATTCCACAGGATATTCTTATATGACCACCGCATCCAATCCCAAGAAGGGAATCCTTAAATACCGTATCCAGCACAATTTCAAGTGCGACCTCGGCTTTACCTTCTTCAAAAAACTGGGCGTGAACATCGGGATGACCTACTATAGCGCGATGAAGAATGTGGATGGTATGTTCTTCGATTTCGATGCCAAGAATCCGAATCTTTCCCCTGCTGCCGCCAGTTTCATCTCCACCCTCGGCACACTTCCTTTCACGGGATTCTCCAACTATTTCTATTCCCATCAGAAGGGCTCTTTCTGTTTGGATATCGGAATATCGTACAACATTCTTGAAGATTTGAAAGTCTCTTTCGTCGTGAAGAACATTCTGAACAATGAATACACCTTGCGCCCGATGTATATCGAAGCGCCACGCACTTTCAACTTCCAACTCGTTTACGGATTATAATTATTAACCTTAATCATAGATTGAAATGAAAAAACAAAAATTCCTGTTTATGGCCATCGCAATGGTGGCGTTGTTGTCCGCAAGTTGTACCGACCCGGAAGAACCGGAACAACCGACACCCACCCCGACTCCGGTCAACAATTCGTTCCCGAACTCCATGCCGGCCTGTGCCCCCTTCGTTGATCAAATTATCGATGGCGGCTTTGAAAACCAATGGTTCAACCAGACCACCTCATTTGACACCTATCTGGAATATCGTTCCACCGTATTCTACTCATTGAACTCGCTGCACACGTTGATGGACATTCCCGCCATGCAAGTCACGCAATCTCCGATTACCGCTCATTGCGATAGTGTGACCCCGCACACCGGACGGTTTGCCCTGAAGCTTGTCACGGGCGAATTGACGGATGCCAGCCACGGACGTCTGCTGATTCCCGGCGCTATAGCTCCGCTTGACACCGACTATGTGTCCCAATTCCTCTACTCCGATTTGTATCCAGACGGCATCAATGTGAAAAGACCTTACACCGCTCGCCCGACCGAGTTCAAAGGCTACTATCGTTACGCCCCCGTTGCCGGTGACTCTGCTTCGATGCTTGTCAGACTGTATGATGGCAACCAAATCATCGGCGAAGGCGTGCAGATGGTTTACAATGACGTGAACGCTTGGACCCAGTTCGACGCCCACATCAACTACACCTCCTCCGCCACCCCAACCCACATCGCCCTCATTCTCTCCTCCAGTGCCGGCTACAACTTCGCCGATCTTACCAACTGCCAAGGACAAGTGGGCTCCACCCTTTGGATTGACGATTTGGAATTCGGATTCTAAGTCCGATAAGATAATAACCAATAAAAACTAAGGACAGGAACCAATAAAAGTTTGTTCTCTGTTCTTAGTTTTTAGTTTATCATTTTTCATCTTTCATCTTTCATCTTTCATTTTTCATCTTTCATCTTTC
>ONXT01000085.1 GCA_900321845.1 uncultured Bacteroidales bacterium
CAGCACGCGCGTCTGGGCGTGTACAGGCACAATCGGACAGATGGCCTTGAAGTTGCTGATGATGTTGCGATGGGTGAGCTGAACGCCCTTCATGGTGCCGGTGGTGCCCGAAGTGTAAATGACGGTCATTACATCGTCGGGAGAGATGCGGTCCTTGATGTCGTTGAGATATTGAGGACTGGGGTTGGCGCTACCCAACGCAATAACCTCATTGAGGTGGCGGTAGCCGCGCAAGTTCCTGAAAGTATAGACGTTATCCTTCAGATTGGGGATTTCAGCGATGATGTTTTCGATTTTGCGGAGAATGTCCCAGCCGGAAACGAACACCATCTTCACATCCGCATGATGGAGGATGTACTTGTAGTCGTTTTCGCTGATGGTGGGATAGATGGGGACATGGATGGCGCCAATCTGAATGATGGCCATATCGAGGAAATTCCATTCGGGGCGGCCGGAACTGATGGACGCGATTTTGTCCCCGCGCTTGATTCCCAGCTGCATCAAACCATAGCTGATGTTGTTAACGGTGGCAATGTACTGGTTGATGCTGTAGTGATGCCACGCACCGTTTTCCTTTCCGTTCAATGCATCGTCACGCTGAAAGTGGATGGCATAGTGAGGAAGGATGTCAAAAACGCGAGTAACTTCCATTACGGCAGCCGATTATTTGACGATCAACTTTTTGGTTGATGCGGGTTTTCCATTGATTTCCATTGAATAGAAATAGATGCCGGCGACCATGTTGGAGAGGTCGATGGTTTTCTTTCCGCTGTTTCCTGAAACGGGGATGACGCGCACCCTATTGCCGACGAGGTTGGTGATCACGATGTTGGCGGCATCGGAGGCGCTGCGGTTGGCAAGCGTGTACTGAAACGTAACGGAGGAGGTGGCGGGATTCGGATAAGCGCTGAAAGAGCCGAGGGTGGCGGGTGCATCCGCAACGCTCACTTCTCCGCTGATATAGTTAACCACGATGACATATTCCGAACGAGCGGTGAAGGTGTACTTCACGGTGCAAACACCGGTCAAACCCGCAGGGTTGTAGAGGAGATGGAATTGGTCGCTGGTGGAGGTGTCGCCGGGGGCTAACACCAGAGGAACAAAAGACTGCATCGTGGAGGGGTCCACGCAAGTGCCGATGCAGAAAGTGTTGTAGGAGTCCCCGCCAAGGTCGGTGAGAACCTCCTTACGGAGCATGATTCTTACAGTATCGGGGGAATCGTTCAGGATTTGGATGGTGATTTCATTCTCAGCATCGCTCGCCGGCACGGAAACGTTCAGCGTGTCACCTAGTTCCTGACCATGATAAAAGAACTTAAGTCCTTGAGAATAAGCACTCACACAAAACAAAAACAACGCAAAAACAGCTAATTTTTTCATCTTTACTATATTTAAAATTTAGAGCGCAAAAATAAGAATATTATTCCAAAACCCGCATAACAATTCCTCATTTTTTTACGGAATTATTCCCTTTAACCTTGTAATACACGGAATACCATAGTTGGATAATACAAAATAAATCCTTGTAACATTTTGTTTAGAACGGAATGCATATCATGTAATCGTGCCAAAGGCACGCAAAAAAAGATGAAGAGCCCACTATTGCATTAACAATCAAACATATTGATGTGTATGCTGCCGCAACAGTAGTAATCAAGGAATTATCCATATCGCTTTGATTCGTACAAGACGAAAGAAATACCCCCCCAAAAAAAACACCTGCACAGGACACTTGGATTCAGGCGAAACGCGGAAGAGAATCCAACGCCCTCCAAAAATCTCCTTTCCGCTCCTTTTCGCTCCATTTTTTTCCACAAAAATCCAGATTCCGATGGGGTGTTATCTACCAAAAATTGTAATTTATTGATAATAAAATAGTTATAAATATGGCAGAAAAATTCAGTTAACTTCAAAATTATCAATAATTTAGTGTTTATAACTAAATTCAAATTAAAAAATCTCCATTTTATTCCATATTGACAATCAATAAATTAAGTGTGTTTTTTAACTTTTTTCGAAAAATAATTATAAAATTGTGGAAAATTCAAAATTTAATTATAATTTTGTCGCCTCTAATTTTCCAATAATATGTCGGATTTAAAGTACAGATGGTTTGAAGTCACCCTTGAGAAGTACGGGCGGTTGAAGCTGCCCACTGCTTTGCTGAAGGAGTTGAACGAGGATGACCGGAGTACTTTCTGGGCCACAGTGGGTTTTGGCAAGCACATCATGCTTTGGACGCAAAGCGCCTACAAAGCGCAGGCTGCTTTTCTGGACTCATTGGACCGGAACATGATCGAGGTGAAGAGGTACCGCAACATCCTGCTCCGCCAAAGCGCCTACTTGGAATGCGACTCCCAGAACCGAATCGTGCTGCCGAAAAACCTTCTGGAAAAATATGGAATAAAAAACAATGCCGTCCTCGTGCTCGACCACGGACAGATTGAAATCTGGAATGTGGACGATTTCAACGCGGAATGCGATGCCGTTACACCGGACGATTTCGCCGCCATGAATGCAGAAATGCACTCCGGCAAGTTCAACCTGAGCCGAAAGGAGGACGACAATGTATCATAATCCCGTACTCCTTCAAACCTCCATCGACGGACTGAACATCCGGCCCGACGGAACCTACGTGGACGTGACCTTCGGAGGGGGCGGCCACTCCGCACGCATTCTCGAACAATTGAACGAGAACGGCCGGCTCATCGCTTTCGACCAGGACCCGGACGCCGCTCGCAACGCTTTGCAAGACAACCGGTTCCAGTTTGTGCCCTACAATTTCTGCCACTTGAAGAAATTCCTCCAATACTACCAGGCATACCCCGTTGACGCCATCCTCGCCGACCTCGGTGTCTCCTCCTTCCAGTTCGACACCCCCGAACGCGGCTTCTCCCATCGCTTCGACGGCGAACTCGACATGCGCATGAACCGCAACAAAGGCCTCTCCGCCGCCCAGATCATCAACGAATACCCCGTGCAGAAACTTGCAGACATCTTCCGTCAGTACGGCGAGCTGCCCAACGCCAGGCAGATTGCCCTGCACATCGACAAAGCCCGCGAAACAAAAATCACCTCCACCGCACAACTCGTCGATATCCTGACTCCCCTACTGCCCCACAACAAAGAGAACAAAACACTCTCACAGATTTTCCAAGCCCTCCGCATCGAAGTGAACAGCGAACTCGACGTGCTCCGCGATTTCCTGTCGCAAACCGCCGACGCGCTCAAGCCCGGCGGACGTCTCGCCATCATCTCCTATCACTCCTTGGAAGACCGACTTGTGAAGAACTTCATGAAATCCGGCAATTTCGACGGGAATATCGAAAAGGACTTCTACGGCAACCCGCTCACCCCGTTCAACCTCATCACAAGAAAAGCAATCGTCCCCGATGAAAAGGAGATTGCCGAGAACCCCCGCGCCCGAAGCGCCAAACTCAGAATCGCCGAAAAGAAAAATTGACATCGGCCAACCCATAGAATAACAAGCAACATGTACCAAGCGGCAAAAAAACCACAGACAGAAAAGCAGCCGGCCAAACCGAAGAACGAAGGAGCGAAGAATTTCAACCGCTTCTTCCGCGAGATGTTCGAGGCACGGCATCTGGTGCGCTCATGGAAATCCCTCGTGGCATGGGTGGCGCTTTTTGTCGTGGTGATCCTGCTCTGTGTGTTCAATGAACGCAAAATAGAACAGGAGGAACAACGGGTACTCGAGCTGCAGAAGGAGGAGGAAACCGTCATGCACGACCTCAAGTCGATGAACGAGGTACTGTACACCGAAGAGGAAGAGGCGCTGCGCGTACAGGCCGCCGAACAAGGTTTCGAGGTCGCCAACTACAACGAATTTTATAGAATAAGCCCCCCGAAAGCCGAAATGGCCGACGAGGAAGAATAACAATCAACAAACATCCACCATCGTGAAGTTAGAGAAGAAAATCAAACTATTGCTGGGAATCTTCATCGGAGGACTTTGCGCCTGCGTGCTGGGGATGTTTTACCTGACCGTCTTCCAAAACGAGAAGTACAGCGGCGACGAAAAGATGTACACCGTGTACTCGACCGACTCGTTTCTGAGGCTGTCACGCGAGCAACAGGCGAACTGCGTGGTGGAAGACCAGTTGAAGCCGATGCGGGGCGTCATTTACGACGAGAAGAGCCGCCCGCTGGTCTCCGACGTGCGCGTCTATCCCATCGGCATCGACGGGAAGAACTTCAACGAGAACGACAAAATCTTCCCCAATCCCAAGACATCCCCCTACCTCGACACACTGATCATGGACTTGTCGCGTGCCTTCTACCGGCAATTCCACAACCGATACCCCAACATGACGGTGGAAAAATACAAGGCGAAATTCGAGCAAGCCTTCAAAGAGCGCAAACGCGTGCAGATCTTCACCGAAGAAAACGTGTGCAAACGCAACAAGATGGTCTTTGACAAAGACATCGCCATCATCCGCCAACTGCCCGTACTCAGCGGGACCATCGCACCGAAGGACTGTCCCCGCTACGGTTTGGACTCAACCAAGAACTACAGATTCTCTTTCATCTTGGACAAGGGCAGCCGGCACCTGACGGTTCGCCTGCATCCCTACGGCGACCTTGCCGGCCGCATATTGGGCAGCATGGAGAACAAAAACGGCATCGACGGCTGCGACACATTCAACACCATTCTCGCAGGAACCCCCGGCATCCGCAGGACACTGCACGTGAACGGCATCGCGGTTCCGCTTGAAGTGGACAATCCTTTAGTCAGCGGAGGCGATATCTACACCACCCTCAATGTTGACATACAAAAAATCGTACACAAAGAGGTGACTGCAAAAGCCAAGCAACTTCATGCGAAGTGGGGGTGCGCCATCGTGATGGAGACAGCGACCGGCGACATCAAGGCCATCTGCAACTTAGGCATTGACACCGTGAACGGCACACTCACCTACCGCGAAGACCGAAACTACGCCATGCTCCCCAGCTCAGCAGAACCCGGTTCCACCTTCAAACTCGCCTCCATGCTCGCCTATCTGGAACAAATGAAAGGCGACACCACCCGCCGATACTCCGTCTTCCACCACACTTTCACATTCAGAGGGAAAAGATATACACAGCACGACTCGCACTCCAAAAACCACGACGAGAAGACCAATGCCAGCATCAAGGAGGTTTTCCAACGCTCTTCCAATG
>ONXT01000111.1 GCA_900321845.1 uncultured Bacteroidales bacterium
AACCAAATGCGGCCACCCTCCCCGATATTCCGGACATCCACTTCGTAAATACCATAGTATATATATGTATGGGCAGTTGTGGTGGGCGTGAGTGCGCTGTAATCTTCCGCCTCAATCCGGCGTTTCGCCCCGATACCGGCATCCACATTGATGAAATAGTATGCTAAATTACTGTAAATGTTGAAGTTATGATTGAATTTCTGAGAGTACTCATCGTAATTCCAACTGACAGGGCCTTTCGCATAGAAAAGGAAATAGTCACCGTCATTGAAGATTCCGTCGCCGCCATCGTGCATCTCAAGGGGAAGTTCTTGCACATCGTCATAGCGGAAGGATGAATTCGCTTCGGGAAGCATCCCGCCCCCATTGCCGAAAATGGAAATCTGGGCGGAAGGAAGACCGTTCAACGGAATACCCAAGTTGGACAAATCCGCATAGGTGACTTTGTGAACCCCTGATTTGTCTGTCGCAATTCGATACCAGTTCCCGCTTTGAAGGATGGAATTAGCGGCGTATGATTTCGTGGCAGCAGTGCCCTTCTCTGTTCTCCCCTTTACCGAAATGGACGCACTGACAAGTTTTTCGTAGCTGTTCCCGTTTTTACGGATGGGGATGAACAGAAGTGTCGTGTATGGTCTCTTCTTGTCGATGACCGTCCGAGCCACGACATGGATTGAGGTGGATTGAAAAGAGCTCGGAATCAGGAGCATCTCTTCATCTGTCATCTTTTCGTATTGCTCATTGAAAATGCGGACCTCGTAGTCCGTGTATTGGGCGTTGGCTGGAATCCTTTCAAAATAGGCCGGCAGCGTCTCGAATTCGGGGGCGGATACAGCGCCGGAAAAATAGAGCAGCGATGTCTTTTCATCATCATTCTGTTGATAAACCAAAGGTTTCTGCCATGGGATAATGATGTTTTTTGTGGTGTTTTGTGATTGAATATCAAAGAGTTGTATATTTATCAGCAAAAAAATCAAAAAAATGACCAAAGATTTGTGCTTCATGTTGCGTTTTGAAGTGTTACGAAAGTTAACCGACAAATAAACGAACTATCATATATAAAATTGCAAAAAGTGGAAAATGTTGATAACTTTTTAAAAAAAATATCGTAAGTACCATTTATAAATAGTATTTTTGCAAGTTTTTGAGAGTATTGCTAATTGTAAAACAAAACGACAATATATGAATAAGAAGATCTTTTGCATTTGGGGACTGCTGCTTCTGATGATCGGGAGTATGAAGGTTTCGGCGCAGGATCCGCATTTCTCGCAGTTTTTCGCCAATCCGTTATACTTGAATCCGGCCTTTGCCGGCACCAATGTCTGCCCTCGTCTCACGGCTCATTTCCGTGACCAATGGCCCAACATCCACGGCACCTACATCTCCTATTCCGCCTCGTACGACCAGCATTTCGACAAGATCGCCGGCGGTATCGGCGTTTTGTTCTTGGGAGACCATCAGGGGCAAGGTGTGATTAACACCTACGCGGCCAGTTTCATCTACTCCTACAAACTGAAAATCTCTCGCAAATTCAATATGCGCCTCGCCTTGCAGGCCACTTTCCAGCAAAAGAGCCTCAATTGGGACAAACTCACCTTCGGCGATATGATCGACCCGAAGTACGGTTTCGTGTATCAGACCAATGAAACCGCTCCCGACAAGCAATCCAAAGCCATCGCCGACTTCTCGGCAGGCTTCATCGGTTACACCAAAAACCTCTATTTCGGTTTGGCCGTCAACCACGTGACCCGCCCATACGAGGGCTTCATCTCCGTCACCCGTCTGCCTGTCAAATGGACCGCACACTTCGGAGGCTATTTCGATTTGAAACGCAGAAGCCGCAAGAGCCGCTCCTTCGGCGATATCTCCATCAGTCCCAATATCATCTACCAACATCAGATGGAATTCCATCAGCTGAACTACGGTATGTATTTGAACTACTATCCCTTTGTACTCGGCGTGTGGTATCGCCAGAGCTTCAGAAATCCCGATGCCGTCATCTTTATGTTCGGTCTGCAACACGAGAGAATCCGCGTGGCCTACTCCTACGACCTTACTGTCTCCAAGTTGGCCAACCTCTCCGGCGGCTCCCACGAGGTTTCCGTTCAGTTCATGTTCCCGTGCCCGGAAAAACGTGTAGTTAAAAAAGATCTGAACTGCCCGACTTTCTAATATCCCTCAAAAAATAAAATCCAGAAAAAATCGTTAACCAAGAATAAATCAATTGAAAAATGAATAAAATAACGAAAATCTCAGGTTTAGTGCTGTTGGTCGTAGTGGCTTTGTTATTCAATTCTTGTAAAAAAGAGTATTCCCACACCACCGGTTGGGAGTATAACAATGCTGAAAATGGCGGCTTCGAAGTATTCCCCTTCGTTGAGCAAGAGACCGGCCCCGGACTGATTCTTGTGGAAGGCGGTACGTTCACCTTCGGTAGAATGGAGCAGGACGTGATGTTCGATTGGGGCAACAACCCCCACCGTGTCACCATCTCCTCTTTCTACATGGATGAAACCGAAATCAGCAACCTCGACTATCGTGAATACCTCTATTGGTTGGAAAGAGTCTTCGTGCCCGCCGACCTGAAAGAGGTTTACGACCGTGCCTGCCCCGATGAAAACGTGTGGCGCGAGAAGCTGACCTACGCAGAACCTCAGGTTGAATACTATTTCCGCTATCCCGCTTACAATCATTATCCGGTTGTCGGTGTGAGCTGGCTACAAGCCACCAACTACGCCGCTTGGCGTACCGACCGCGTGAATGAGCAGATCCTCGTGGATATGGGCTTCATCGACTGGAACCCCGATCCGTCACCGGAACTCTATTTCACCACCGACGCCTACCTGACCTACGAAACCTACGAAATGGAGACCGACAACCGCCTCCAGAATATCTCCACTGGCGATTATCGTAATGTGAAGATGGAAGACGGTATCCTCTTGCCGAAGTACAGACTCCCAACCGAAGCTGAATGGGAATACGCTGCTTACGCATTGATTGGCAACACTTTGAACGAACGCGTCTTGGAAAGAAAGCTCTATCCTTGGAACGGTCACTATACCCGTACGGATGACAAGCATTACTATGGCGACTTCGTAGCCAACACCCGCCGTGGCCGTGGCGACCTGATGGGTGTTGCCGGTTACCTCAACGATGCCTCCGATATCCCAGCTCCCGTCAACTCCTACTGGCCCAACGATTATGGCTTGTATAACATGGGCGGCAACGTCGCCGAATGGGTGATGGATGTTTATCGTCAGACTTCACACGACGAGGTTTACGAATTCAATCCGTTCCGTGGCAACTACTACGAAGAAAAGAAGAGACTGGAAGACGGCACCGTGGAAGACCGCGACAGCATCGGCCAAATTCCGATGGTTCCCGTTTCCGACTTCAAGAACGATCGTAGGAGAAACTATCGCCAAGCCGACAACATCAACTACCTCGATGGCGACTGGGCTTCCCAAATTGAAATGGACGTTTGGAAGAACAACTCCTCAGATGCTACCGAAAAGATGTACCCGAAGGATCTCGTGAATCCTTACGGCTACTCTTTGGTGGGCGACCACACGCGCGTCTATAAGGGCGGCTCATGGATCGATCCGCAATACTATGCTGCTCCCGGCCAAAGACGTTACATGGAAGAGGACGAGTCTGCTAAGAACCTGGGCTTCCGTTGCGCAATGGCCCGTCTGGGAACTCCTTCCGGCGGCGGCGTCACCAGAGATTAGTTTCAAACCAAAGTATAATGAAGGAGGAGGCGGTTCGTTTCCTCCTTTTTTGTGATATGCTCTCCCAAAAAGAACAGATAAACCAACCAACGATTTAACGATTCAACAACATGATAGTAATTACAGGCGCTGCGGGTTTTATTGGCAGCTGTATGGCGCAGAAGTGCAACGAAGAGGGATTGACCGAGCTCATCCTCGTGGATGATTTTACCAAGCTCCAGAAAAAACAGAATTGGGAGCACAAGAAATATCTCGATAAGATTCAGCGCGATGATTTTTTCGAATGGGCGGAAAAAAACGCCAATGCCATCGACTGTATCATTCATCTTGGCGCTCGCACCGATACCACCGAAACGGACTACTCGGTTTTTGAAAAACTGAATGTCTCTTATACGGAGAGGATGTGGAGCTTTGCCACCCAATATCGCATTCCTTTGCTATATGCTTCATCTGCAGCTACTTACGGTGCTGGCGAATTGGGTTAT
>ONXT01000080.1 GCA_900321845.1 uncultured Bacteroidales bacterium
AACAGCTTGTCGTTCAGCATGTTTCCGAAGATGTTGCAGATTCTTTGCTTGAAGTTGCTGGACTGCAGTTGCAGAATCAGTTTCCCATTATGATAAAGAGTGAAGTTGATATCGTTGTGAATCAATGCAATACGATTGAACTCTTCCTCAATGTTTGCAAATTCGGTGGCATCAGACTTGAGGAAGTTGCGCCTGGCCGGCACATTGAAGAAGATGTTCCTGACGGCGATGCTGGTGCCGTCCTGCGTTGTGGTGAGCGAGTGCTCTTTGATTTCGGTGCCCTCGATGAGGACGAGTGTTCCCATGTCGTCTTCAGCACGTTTGGTTTTCAGTTCCACTTGGGCGATGGCTGCGATGGAGGCGAGGGCCTCGCCGCGAAACCCTTTCGTGCGGATGGAGTAAAGATCATCCGCTTTGGTTATTTTCGAGGTGGCGTGCCGTTCGAAACAGAGCCGCGCATCGTTAAAACTCATCCCCTTGCCATCATCGATGACTTGTATCAATGTGCGCCCGGCATCTTTTATAACTAATTGAATATGAGTGGCTCCCGCGTCAATTGAGTTCTCAATGAGCTCCTTGACTGCAGATGCGGGACGTGAAACAACCTCTCCCGCCGCGATCTGGTTGGCAACGGCATCTGAAAGCAAATGAATGATATCGTCCATCGTGTTCGGTTTTAGAATCGGACTGCAAAGATACTACATTATTCGCGTTTTTTGCTATCTTTGCACTTTGATTTTCCTAATATTTATTGTATGAAAAAGCCCCTTTACATTCTCCTCTCCCTTCTACTTCTTTGCTCCGCCTGTCACAAAAATCCCGAAACCCTGCAACCAACGGAAACCCGCCTGACGCTCAACGGCAGCAATTGGGAGTTCCTCTATCAAGGAAAATGGTTCCCCGCTACCGTGCCGGGCAACATCCACGACGATTTGCTTGCCAACGAGCTGATTCCCGACCCCTATTTCGGCACCAACGAGGATTCCGTGCAGTGGGTGGCCGACAGCGTTTGGATTTACCGGCTGGTTTTCGATGTGGAGAATGCGGAAAGCAGCGACTTCTCTCACCGTCAACTCGTTTTTGAGGGGCTTGACACCTATGCAGAGGTTTCGCTGAACGGCGAATGGCTCACGCCAGTAAATTCCACACAACCGCTCTGCAACAATATGTTCCGCCGTTGGACCTTTGAGGTTGCTGGGAAACTGAAAGAGAAAGGCAATGAATTGATTGTCAAGTTTTTACCTTCTGTTCCTTTTGAGCAGGAGATGGCCGGCAAGTTGGATTACAAGATGCCCGACAACCGCGTTTTCTCCCGCAAGGCGCAGTACGAGTCGGGCTGGGACTGGGGGCCGAAATTAATAACCTGCGGCATTTGGAAGAACGTTTACATCGACAGCTGGAGCGACTTCCGCTTGACGGATATTTTTGTTAAAAACAAATCAATAACTCTTGACACGAATGGCACTTGGACGACCTCTGTTACGGTGAGTGTGGAGTCTGATGATAGTCAAGAACTTGATTTTCAAGTAAATGCGCTTGATGGGCGCGTGGTGGTATGTCAGGTGAAAACGACAAAGAAAGTGGCAAAGGGACTGACCACCTTGACGTTCGACGTGCCGGTTAAGCATCCGAAATTGTGGTGGCCGAACGGAATGGGCGAGCCGCATCTTTACAGTTTCGAGGTCACTGCTTTCAACCGCAAGCATCGCGCGACAGAGAGTTGCACACACGGCCTACGCGTCATCGAGCTGAAGCAGGAGAAGGATTCCATTGGTGAATCGTTCGAGTTCATCGTCAATGGGAAGCCGGTTTTTATGCGAGGGGTGGATTGGATTCCCGCCTCAAGTTTTCCGGGCGTGATGAATCGCGCGGCGGGCAAGGAAGAGTACCATCGACTGCTTTCCGATTGCAAGTCCGTGAATATGAATATGATAAGGGTGTGGGGCGGGGGTGTTTACGAAGATGAGACATTTTACAATATTTGTGATATGCTCGGTCTGTTGGTCTGGCAGGATTTTATGTTTGCCTGCAACCTCTATCCTGCGGATGATATCTTCTTAAAAAATGTGAAGCAGGAGGCTGAAGAGCAAATCAAGCGGCTTCGCAACCACTCCTGCCTCGCCATTTTCTGTGGCAACAACGAAGTACACAACGGCTGGGAGGACTGGGGATGGAAGGACGCGCTTGGCTATACGGAGACGCAATACCAGCAGCGCTATCAGGATTATCAGCAGTTGTTTGAGAAACTGCTGCCGCAATTGGTAAAGGAAACTGCGCCCGACATTCCGTACATTCATTCGTCGCCCACTTACGGCTGGGGGCATCGCGAGTGCTGCACCCACGGCTGTTCCCACTACTGGGGCGTTTGGTGGGGCGAGCAACCCTTCGATGTGTGGGGCGAGAAAACCGGCCGCTTTATGACGGAGTACGGTTTCCAATCCTATCCGGAAATGGCTACTATTGAGGGATTCACAATGCCTGATGACCGAAATTTAAAATCTGTTGTTATGAAAAACCACCAGAAGCATGGGCGAGGGGTGGAGATTATCCGAAAGGCGATGAAGGAGAATGTCGGCGCAATCTATAACATTCAGGATTTGGATGGTTTTGTCTATTTCAGTCAGCTGGTGCAGGCGGAGGGTATCGGGCGGGCCATTGCTGCGCACCGCATCCGCCACGACCATTGCCGCGGAACGCTCTACTGGCAGCTCAACGACTGTTGGCCGGTCGCCTCGTGGAGTAGCATTGACCACGCAGGACGTTGGAAAGCGCTTCATTACCGCCTGAAAGCGGATTACGCCAACATCGCCATTTTTGCGGAGCCGGAAATTGAAAGGCAGTCCGCTAACATTTATATAGTAAATGATTCTTTGAAAGAGGTGGAAGGCGAGGTGGTATTGCGCCTTTATACCACGGGCGACGGCCTCTTTTCAACTGAGGGGAAAATGGTGTCGGAAAAGACCATCCCCAACGTCAAAATCCCTGCAAATCAATGCAAAAAGGTTTGCTGTTATGACTTGAAAGAGCTTTACGGGCGGAAATTCTATGGACAATTCCACGGCGGAACGGCCCGTTTCCATGTTTTGAGCGTTGAGTTCAAAGTGAATGGGAATACACTCGCCCACCAAAATGTCAGTTTCGTTCCGAAGGGGCAATTGTTTGTCCATCCGGGCAAAGTGTATCAAAATGGGGACATTGAGTCTCTCCCGCTCATCAAGCAGGATATCCGCTATTTTGAAGATCATTTTGAAGTAGCGCTGAGTTGCCCCTATTATCAGTATGGAGTTCAAATTCGGGAGACGACAGGTATGCGCATCCGCTATTCCGACAACTATTTTGAATTGTTGCCAGGCGAAAAGAAAGTGGTTCGGGGGTATTATCTCGAAAAGATGGTAGGCAAACCGCAATTGCAGGTGCGGAGTTCCAGCGATTTTTCAATCCCCGATATCATTTTGTAAATGAAAAGGCATTACAACTGATGCGATAAATTCAGTTGTATAAATATATCAGTCAAGCGATTTGCTTTGTTGCTGAGTTGGCCTTTCGTGGCGGGGTGTTTTCTTACACCGGCACTGCAGAGCCGGCGCGGGGAATTTCCCCTTCTATTCTAGAAGGGGTGCCGGCAGGCGGGGTAGTAATATTAAAATATCAGAATTCCTTGTGAAAAACAACCATCATCAAAGACCACTATATCCATAATCTCCTTGAAAACAGTGAGTTGATAGGCTTCGCTTGTATCAGGTTCAAGATTGTAATAGAGCTTGACGGAGATTGGCACAATGAAAAGGCTGACTATTACATTCAGCGGGACAATCTATATATGATATCAAAAAGGAATTAGGATGCCTATATTACTACCCCGGCCTGCGGCCACCCCTTCTTAAAAAGAAGGGGAGTATTCGCGACCGCACTTGTTGTACGTAAAACGGAATTGATTTCAAAACGTAAATTCAACCAATATCTATAACACTTTGTGCGTCAAAGCATTTTTTAAGATTATCTCATTAGTAGTAAAAATAATTGGCTGCAGATAAGGTCTAAAACAAAAAAAAGAGGTCGTTTCTGACCTCTTTTTTTGTGGTGCTACCGGGACTTGAACCAGGGACACACGGATTTTCAGTCCGTTGATCTACCAACTGAGCTATAGCACCATCCTCGTTGGATTTGAGGCTGCAAAAATACAACTTTTTCTTTTTCCTCAGCCATTTTGGCCAAAAAAAATATCAATATATATGTAAATTATTGATAATCACCTATTTATAAAATAATTAGTGGCAAATTATTCCTCTTTCAATCTTCTTTTCGCCCTCTTTTCCCATTCCCGTTTCGCATAATTTCCCTTCACCCCCGTCATTGTCAATGTGCAAAACAATTGACCTTCCACGGTGGATAATTATCCGAACCTCCGCTATGAAATCCTATATTTTAATATTAATTTTGCCGTTGGTAAAATGTAATTTTTCCGCTGATTGTACGTTTGGTAACCATAACCTTTAATCAAAACCAACCTTTTTAATGAATCAAGATTTTTATTGCGTAATTATGGCCGGCGGTGTTGGCTCCCGCTTTTGGCCGATGAGCCGTAGCCACTCCCCCAAACAATTCATCGACATCCTCGACGACGGAGCTTCCCTCATTCAAAAAACTTTCAACCGCTTCCTGAAAGTCTGTCCCAAGGAAAACATCTATATCATTACCAATGCCGATTACGCGAACCTGGTGAAAAAACAGTTGCCGGAAGTTCATGATGAGCAGATTGTGCTGGAACCGTCGCGTCGCAATACCGCCCCCTGCATCGCCTATGCCAACTACAAAATCAAGGAGAAGAACCCGAACGCGGTCATCGTTGTGGCTCCCTCCGATCATCTGATTTTGAAGGAGGATGTTTTTAATCAGGTGATTATCAACGGGATGAACTTTGTAAAGGAGAACGATAAACTGCTTACCATCGGCATCCGTCCTTCGTCGCCCAACACCGGCTACGGCTATATCCAGTACAACGAGGAAAAATCGTATAAGAGCTATCCGTTGATTTATGATGTGAAAATATTTACCGAGAAACCCGAACTCGAAGTGGCCAAACAGTTCGTGGAAAGCGGCGAATTCCTTTGGAACGCCGGCATTTTCATGTGGTCGCTCAAAACCATCGAAGCCGCTTTCGATGAGCACCTCTCCGTGGTGAACGACCTTTTCAAACAGGGCGAAGGACTCTACAACACACCCGCGGAAGCGAACTTCATCAAGGCTACCTATCAAGTTTGCAAGAACATCTCCATCGACTATGGCATTATGGAAAAAGCGAAGAATGTGTGCGTCTATGCCGCTGATTTCGGCTGGTCGGACCTCGGCACTTGGAACTCCCTCTACGAAATCAGCGAAAAGGACGAGAACCGGAATGTGATTTCTGGGAACAAGGTAAAAACTTATAACTCAACAGGTTGCGTGATTAGTGTGCCCAAAAACAAAGCCATTGTGCTGCAAGGAATGGAGGATTTCATCATCGTTGATAACGACAATGTGCTGCTAATCTGCAAAAAAGACAACGAACAGCAGATTCGCCAGTATGTGAATGATGTGCAGATTGACTTCGGCGACAAGTACATTTAGATTCATCGTCTGATGGACTGCGAAAAGTCAAAGACAGCGTCAAAAAAACAATTATGGGAAAATTTAAGCAATTGCTTGGCGAAACTGCCATCTACGGGTTGAGCAGCATCATTGGCAGGTTTCTCAACTACCTGCTGGTTCCGCTTTATACTTATAAAATCGCCGCAGAATCAGGTGGTTATGGCGTAGTAACGAATGTTTATGCCTACACGGCTT
>ONXT01000047.1 GCA_900321845.1 uncultured Bacteroidales bacterium
CTACACCATCGACAGCTCGTTGAACACGCTCAACCGCACGCAGTTCCCGAAAAGTCTTTCGAGCCTGCACATGGTCAACTTCACCGATGGTATCGACAATGCCTCTGTCTATTTCTCCAACAGCCAGTGGGGCACGCACTACGCCAACCGCAACGAATACCAGACTGCGTTGAAAAACCGCTTGCGCAACGGCACTTTCCATGGGCTCTCCATGTCGGCCTTCGGCGTCGGCGTACAGAGTGCGTCCATCGACCCCATCGTGTTCAACTCCACCATCCAGGACATCTCCAGCAGCGACGACAAGGCCCGCGTGCTGGCCAACTTCGCCTCTGTGAATCAGGAGTTTGAGCAGATCGCCAACAGCATCTCCTCCACCACGACGGTCACCGATGTCACCTTCTCGTTCACCTGCGGCGGTTCCGACCGCATCGCCTTCGTGTTCGACGGGGCAGCCTCGCCGGCACTCTCCACCTGCAAAATCGAGGCGACGCTGAATGCCAACAACACTCTCAGCGACATCGAATACACCGGCCTCACCTCCTCATCGGCAGCCACCATCACCGGACAGCACGTCAACGGCTCCATCTTCTCGTTCACCTTCAAGAACCTGAGAACCACCAACAACGAAGTACCTTCCACCTACGATGTGCGCCTGTTCAAGGAGTCGCTGGGATTGGGCGGCAACACCTACGCACAGGATGTGGAGTTCAACCCGCAATCACAGACCTACACGCAGACACAGACCAAGACTGCTGGTATCATCCTCGTATTGGATGTCAGCAGCTCGTTGGGCAGCAACTTCGTGAATGTGCAGGAGGCCGCCTGCAACTTCGTACAGATTCTGGCCGATTCGCAGAAGAAGAAACACTAATCTGCCATCAGCAGGAAATTTGAAAATAATTGGGAGGACCGGATGCGGGAATCCCAATTTTTTTTGTACCTTTGCAGCCGTCTTATCATTAAAAGAATTATTATATAAAACCTTGATACAATGGCAAGTAGAAGAAAAGAACTCTTTCCGAATGTTACCGATGAGCAATGGAACGATTGGAAATGGCAAGTGCAACACAGAATTGAGAACCTGGAACAGCTGAAGCAGTATGTGGAGCTGACCCCTGAGGAAGCTGAAGGCGTGAGCAAGACCCTCCAGACCCTCCGTATGGCCATCACCCCGTACTATCTCAGCCTGATTGACCCGAACGACCCGTACTGCCCGATCCGCCGCCAGGCCATCCCTACGGCCGCTGAGGTGCATCAGTCGCCCGCCGACCTGCTGGATCCGCTACACGAGGATGAGGACTCCCCGGTGCCGGGTCTCACCCACCGTTATCCCGACCGCGTGCTGCTGCTCATCACCGACCAGTGCTCGATGTACTGCCGCCACTGCACACGCCGTCGTTTTGCCGGACAACACGACTGCGAAATGCCAGGCGAACGCATCCAGAAAGCCATCGACTACATCGCCGCCACCCCGCAAGTGCGCGACGTACTGCTTTCCGGCGGTGACGCCCTGATGGTGAGCGACAAAATGCTGGAATCCATCATCCAACGCCTGCGCGCCATCCCCCACGTGGAAATCATCCGCCTCGGCACCCGCACCCCGGTCGTCTGCCCCCAACGCATCACCGACGACCTCTGCAACATGCTGAAGAAATACCACCCGATTTGGGTCAACACGCATTTCAACCACCCGAACGAAATCACCCCAGAATCCAGCGAGGCCTGCGCCAAATTAGCCAACGCCGGCATCCCGTTGGGTAACCAGTCCGTGCTTCTGCGCGGCGTGAACGACTGCGTTTACGTGATGAAGAAACTCGTACAACAGTTGGTCAGAATCCGCGTCCGCCCCTACTACATCTACCAATGCGACCTCTCCATGGGGCTGGAACACTTCCGCACCCCCGTTTCCAAGGGCATCGAAATCATCGAGAACCTGCGCGGACACACCTCCGGCTTCGCCGTCCCCACCTTCGTGGTTGACGCTCCCGGCGGCGGCGGCAAAACACCTGTCATGCCCAACTACGTGATTTCACAAAGTCCAAACAAGGTGATCCTGAGAAACTTCGAAGGCGTCATCACCACCTACACCGAACCGGCCGACTACAAAGACGAGTGCCACTGCGAAGAGTGCGAGAAGAATTTCAAGACCGAAGGCGTCGCCTCCCTGCTCAAAGGCGACCACCTCGCCCTTGAACCACAAGAGCTCGAACGCAGAAAAAGACACCGTAAATAACTATGAAATAGGTTCTATTTAAAAGGTTCGGGAAACCCGGACCTTTTTTTTGTATGCGATGAAAAGCGAACCATTCGCGGCTCCGGATTTTTAGTAATTTTGCACGCTAATTGAAAACAGAGAATCATCCAACCAAATAAAAACTGAGGAGAAACAAGCAAGATGTCCGATAAATTTTCCACGGTGGTGATTGCCAACGGCGAATGCCCCACCCACCCGATTGCTTTGGGTTTTCTACACAACGCAAGGAATATCGTTTGTTGCGACGGAGCCGTGCGACATTTGGAGCAGTTGAATGCCGTGCCCACGGCGATTGTGGGCGACGGGGATTCGATTAGCGAGGAAAACCGTGTTAAATATGCAAAATTCCTTGTTAATTTGGACAAAAGCGAGGAATACAACGACCTGACAAAGGCATTCAATTATTGCGAAGCCAACGGCTTTCACACAGTCGCGATTGTGGGCGGATGCGGTCTTCGCGAGGACCACGCACTCGCCAACCTCAGTCTGCTGATGGGCTACGCCGAGCGTTTTGAGGTGATCATGGTGACCAATTATGGCATTTTCACCCCGATTTTGAAAACGCATACTTTTCAAAGCCATCAAGGCGACGCCGTTTCTGTTTTCAGTTTTACGCCGAATACACCTCTTACTTTCCACGGCCTCAAGTACCCTGTTAACAATCGCTGTTTCAACCACTTGTGGGAAGGCTCGCTGAACGAAGCCCTCGCGGACAAGTTCACAGTGGAACTTCACGACGAAGGGCGCATCTTGGTTTACCAGGCTTTCAAAAAGGAAAACAGCTGATGGGCGAACTGCAACCAGTGAATACTGAACAGCCTTGGGGGCAGGTCACTCATCTCAGATCACAACTTTTTAATATGGAGAATCAAATTAAGAACATCATTTTTGACTTGGGTGGCGTAATTTACGACATCCGCTACCAGAATATCCCCGAAGCTTTCGCCCAATTCGGGTTCTCCAACTTCGAGGAGCACTACACGCAGGCCAAACAGACCGGCCCGATTGATTTGTTTGAGGAGGGTAACATCTCCGTTCCCGAATTCCGGAACTACATCCGTTCGTTGTCGCCCGTACCGCTCACTGATGAGCAGATCGACGAAGCGTGGAACGCCATCATCATTGACGTGCCTGAAAAGCGCGTGAAAATGTTAGAATCGTTGAAACCGAAGTACAACCTTTATCTTTTCAGCAATACCAACGAATTGAATTACAACAAATTCTGCACATTATTGCAAAAGAAATTCGGCTTCAACATCTTTGAGAGATGCTTCATCAAGGCCTATTTTTCGCATTTGGAACATATTCGGAAACCATTGGTCAGCGCCTTCCAATATGTCTTGGAGGATGCCAAACTGAATCCCGATGAGACGTTGTTCATTGACGACACCGAGCGTCACATTGAAGGTGCGAAAAAGGTCGGTCTGCACACCTACCTTCTGCCGAAGGGCGAAGATGTAGTGGAGATGAAATGGCTTCATTCTTAATTTTTTCCAGCGGAAAAATGCACTTTGGGGACCATTTGTGGTTTCATCCGCGAAAAATGCAATTTCTGGATTGAAAATTGCACTTTTATCTCATTGATTTTCAGTGAAATATTTTTCAAAAGTGGTTGCACATCTGCTCAAATTATAGTATCTTTGCACCGTTGTTCGAACATCACTCCCGATTTCTCATTAAAACTAATATATCATGACTATTGAACGCAAGAACATCCATCTGCTGACCGACTTCGGTTTCAAGCGAATCTTCGGCACTGAAGAGCA